>CAZMJQ010000275.1:0-3553 GCA_964566475.1 uncultured Propylenella sp.
CTGGTAGGCGACGCCGTCCGGACCGGAGTAGGTCACCATGATCGTCGCCTCGGCGCCCGCCCCGACCGATAGCTGGTGGCGCAGCGTCTGCATGCCCGGCTCTTCGCCGGCGAAGACGTGCGCCAGCTCCAGCGGCCGAGAGGGCTTCGCGCCCTCCTTGATCCTCAGCACCGCCCCGTCGCGCACGAAGGCGCTGTTCAGCGCGAAGACCGGCGCCTCGGCCGGATCGAGCGTGCGGTCCAGGATGGCGCCGCCATCGGCCAGGAAGCGGCCGAGCGAGGCGAAGTCCACCGTCCCCTCCAGCCCCACCATGTCCGACAGCGACGGCACGAAATGCCCGTTGACGAAGACGATGCGCGCCCGGTCGATGGACGCGAACACGCCGGCGCGCTGAAGCGCCGCAGCGGCATCCTTCGGAGCAGCCGGCTCGGCGGGCGCCGGCGCCTCGCGCATCAGCGCGCGGAGGTCGGTGTATTTCCACTCCTCGATGCGGCGGTGCGGCAGGCCCCTGGCCATGAAGGCGTCGAACGCCGTCGCGCGGATGTCGCGCATCGGATCGTCGGCCGGCAGCGCAGCGAAATGGCTCGCCAGCGCTTCCTCGGCCTTGGTGCGGATCTGGGTCGGCTGACTGGTCATGGGCTAAGCCGCCTCGCTGACGTAGTCCGCGTAGCCGCGCTCCTCCAGCTCCAGCACCAGCTCTTTGCCGCCGGAGCGGGCAATGCGGCCGCGCGACATGACGTGCACCACGTCCGGGACGATGTAGTTGAGGAGCCGCTGGTAGTGCGTGATGACCAGGAACGACCGCTCCGGCGAGCGCAGCGCGTTGACGCCGTCCGCCACGACCCGCAGCGCGTCGATGTCGAGGCCGGAATCCGTCTCGTCCATGACGCAGAGCTTTGGCTCGAGCAGCGCCATCTGGAAGATCTCGTTCCGCTTCTTCTCGCCGCCCGAGAAGCCGACGTTGAGCGGCCGCTTCAGCATGTCCTGCGTGATCTGCAGCTTGGCGGCCGTGTCCTTCACCAGCTTCATGAAGGCGGGCGTCGTAAGTTCCGCCTCACCGCGCGCCTTGCGCTGCGCGTTCACCGCCGTCCTGAGGAACGTCATCGTGCCGACGCCGGGAATCTCGACCGGATACTGGAACGCCAGGAACAGCCCCGCCACGGCGCGCGCGTCCGGCTCCATCTCCAGCAGGCTCTCGCCGTTGTAGATCACCTCGCCGTCGGTGATGTCGTAATCGTCCTTGCCGGCGAGCACATATGCGAGCGTCGACTTGCCGGAGCCGTTCGGCCCCATGATGGCGTGCACTTCGCCGTCGTTGATGGTGAGGTCGATCCCGTTCAGGATCTTCTGGTCCTCGACCTCGGCATGTAGGTTCTTGATTTCAAGCATATCGATCCGTTTCTAACCGCGCCCGGTCCGCGGGCTCATCTCCTCAGTGAATAGGCGAACTCACCAAGCTTCAGCGCGCAGTCCTCGTGATCCTGCGCTTCCATTTCAGTGTCGCCTCCGGTGACGTAATTGTGAATCTTGAAACGCGAGCGATCGGGGTCGAACGTCACCCCCGCCACCGGCTCCACTTTCCTCCTCAAGACCAGGGCTCCGTGCTCCATGTGGAGGTTGAAGTCGCGTTGGGCGAGCTCGTCGCCGTCCACCGCAAGCGCGTCGGAAAGTTCCTTGAGCGCCGCCGCCATACGCTCGGCGCGGCGCCGCTTGTCCGCCTCCCGCTCCTCCGCTGCCGCACGCGCGCGCTCCCAACCTTCAAGGAACTTGCCCATTTACGCTCCTACCCGACGCTCCCTTCAAGCGAGATCCCGATTAGCTTCTGCGTCTCGGCCATGAATTCCATCGGCAGTTGCTGCAGCACGTCGCGCACGAAGCCGTTCACGATCACCGCCGTCGCCTCCTCCTCGCTCATGCCGCGCTGCGTGCAGTAGAAGAGCTGGTCGCCGGAGATCTTGGAGGTCGTCGCCTCGTGCTCGAACACGGCGCTCGCGTTCTTCGCATCGATGTAGGGCACGGTATGCGCCCCGCACTTGTCGCCGATCAGCAGCGAGTCGCAGTTGGTGAAGTTCCGCGCACCCGTCGCCTTTCGGTGCGCCGAAACGAGCCCGCGATAGGTGTTGTCGGAGTGCCCGGCGGCGATGCCCTTGGAGATGATGCGGCTCGACGTATTCTTGCCGAGATGGATCATCTTGGTGCCGGAATCGACCTGCTGGTAGCCGTTGGAGATGGCGATCGAATAGAACTCGCCGCGTGAGCCGTCGCCGCGCAGCAGGCACGAGGGATACTTCCAGGTGATCGCCGAGCCCGTCTCCACCTGCGTCCAGGAGATCTTGGAGTTCTTGCCGCGGCAGTCGCCGCGCTTGGTGACGAAGTTGTAGACGCCGCCCTTGCCTTCCTTGTCGCCCGGATACCAGTTCTGCACGGTCGAATACTTGATCTCCGCGTCGTCGAGCGCGATCAGCTCGACCACCGCGGCGTGCAGCTGGTTCTCGTCGCGCATCGGAGCGGTACAGCCTTCCAGGTAGCTCACGTAGGAGCCCTCGTCGGCGATGATGAGCGTGCGCTCGAACTGCCCGGTGTTCTTCTCGTTGATGCGGAAGTAGGTCGAAAGCTCCATGGGGCAGCGCACGCCCTTCGGCACGTAGACGAACGACCCGTCGGTGAAGACCGCCGAGTTGAGCGTCGCGAAGAAGTTGTCGCTGATGGGGACCACCGAGCCGAGATACTTCTGCACCAGCTCCGGGTACTCGCGCACCGCCTCGGAGATCGGCATGAAGATGACGCCGGCCTTTGCGAGCTCCTTCTTGAAGGTGGTGGCGACCGATACGGAATCGAACACAGCGTCGACCGCCACGCGGCCCGAGCCGTACTGAGTCTGAGCGCCTTCCACGCCCTCCTCGTCCGGCTTGCGCACGCCGGCCAGTATCTCCTGCTCCTTGAGCGGGATGCCGAGCTTCGCGTAGGTCGCAAGGATCTCGGGATCGACCTCGTCGAGGCTCGTCAGCGACGCATTCCGCTTCGGGGCCGCGTAATAGTGCAGGTCCTGGTAATCGATCTTCGGGTACTTCACGCGCGCCCAGCTCGGCTCGGTCATGCCGGTCCAGCGGCGATAGGCCTTCAGCCGCCATTCGGTAAGCCACTCAGGCTCGTTCTTCTTGGCCGAGATGAAGCGGACGATGTCCTCGTTCAGCCCCTTCGGCGCCAGGTCGGACTCGATATCGGTCGTGAAGCCGTACTTGTACTTGTCGACGTCGAGTGCCCTGACCTGTTCGATGGTTTCCTGAACTGCCGGCATCGAATTCTCCTCAATTCACTCTCAGGCCGCCGTGCCTTGGCGCATCCGACGGTAGATGGAGCGCCAGGCGGCGGCGAACGCTTCGACCTCCGTCTCGTCGGAGGCGCTGGTCAGGCTGACGCGGACTCCGCCCCGCGTGATCCCCCGCGGCTCGCCCATCGCGGCGAGCACATGGCTCTCGGCCATCTTGCCGGACGAGCATGCCGACCCGGCGGATACCGCAATGCCTTCCAGGTCGAAGGCGATGACCGCCGT
>CAZMJQ010000276.1:0-2897 GCA_964566475.1 uncultured Propylenella sp.
ACGCTGATCCTCATCCTCGCAGGGTTCGGCAACTTCACGCTGAAGATCGCCCTCGCCGCCCTCCTCATCACCGGCGGCGCGCTGCTCGCCTCGAAGGAGATGCTGAGGCGAAGGCCGCGGCTGCGTCACCCGTAGCCCGCATGGAGCCCCCCGGGTCCGGCCTTCGGCCGGCCTGAGGACAGGCTGCGCGCAATGCGGGGCTGTATCGCGGCCGGCACTGCTGATCCCGGATTGCGCGGCTTCGCCGCTCCAATCCGGGCTACGAAAGCTCGCCCGGCTCCCAACCTTCCGGCGCCATCTCGAAGCCCTCGAACCGGAACCCCGGCGCCACCGTGCAGCCGACCAGCGTCCATTCCCCGAGGCTCTCCGCCGACTGCCATGCATGCGTCGGCACGATCGCCTGCGGCCGCTCTCCGGCGGCGAGATCGGTGCCGAGTGCTACCATCTCCCGCGCCCCGCCCTCCGGCGCGATCTCCAGCCTGAGCGGCCCCCCGGCATGAAAGTGCCACACCTCCACCGCGTCCACCCGGTGCCAGTGCGAGTGCTCGCCGCGCCGCAGCAGGTAATAGATCGCCGTGGAGAAGGCGCGCCCGTCCGCCCCCGCCGCGTCGCGGAACGTCTCGCGGTAGTGCCCGCCCTCCGGATGCGGCCCCAGCCCGAGTAGACGGATGACGTCGTCGGCGGACTGCGCCATCTGTGTCAGAACCTGTCCTTGCGCGTCCTGATCTCGCCGAATACCTCCGCCGGGTCGGCGCCCGCCATGTCGAGCCCCTTCATCAGGCCCGGGTCGTCGGCTCTGAGGAACGGGTTCGTCGCCTTCTCCTGCGCGATCGTGGTCGGCAGCGTCGGCTTCCCCTCGGCGCGCAGCTTCTCCACTTCGGCGAAACGCTTCTTGAGCGCCTCGTTTCCGCCATCCACCGTCACCGCGAACTTGCCGTTCGCCAGCGTGTATTCGTGGCCGCAATAGAGCGTGGTATCGTCGGGCAGCGCGCGGATCTTCTTGATGGAATCCCACATCATGGCGTGATCGCCCTCGATCACCCGCCCGCAGCCGAGCGAGAAGATCAGGTCGGCCGCGAACACCAGCGTGTTCTGCGGGAACCAGTAGGTGATGTGGTCGAGCGTGTGGCCGGGCGTCGCGTAGACCGCGACCTCCTCGCCGCACCAGGACACCGTGTCGCCCTCCTTGACGGTGCGGTCGTACATGCCCGTCTCCGCGGCGCTTGCTTCAGGCCCGATCACCACGCACTCGTACGCCGCCTGCAGCGCCGGGACGCCCTCGATATGGTCGAAATGCTTGTGCGTCACAAAGATGTGGCTCAGCGTCCAGCCGCGCGCCTTCAGCGTCTCGATGATCGGGTCGGCCTCGGGCGCGTCGATCGCCGCGGTCGCTCCGCTCTCCGGGTCGTGCACGAGCACGGCGAAATTGTCGGAGCGGGCAGGGAACTGGGCCACTTCGAATTTTGTCATCCATTGCCTCCGCGGTTTCGTGGGCGCGATCTTAGCGCTTTCGCCTGCCTTATAAAGGGCGGTCGCCCATCTGCGTTCCCACGCTCCTCGACCGCGCGCCTCCCACGGTGGATAATGCCGGCATGTATCTCGACGTCGTCGAAATCCGCGACTTCTATGCCTCGCCGCTGGGCCGCGTCGTGGCGCGGCAACTCTCCCCCGTGCTCGGGCCGCTCATGCGGGTCGATGCGGGCACGCGCGTGCTCGGCTTCGGCTTCGCCACGCCCTACCTCGACGGCATCGCGGGCGCGGAGCGGAGGCTTGCCTTCATGCCGGCGGGGCAGGGGGTGATCGACTGGCCAACGAGCGACGGGTCGGCCACGGCGCTGGTGGAGGAGGATTCGCTGCCGCTTCCCGATTCCAGCATCGACCTCGTTCTCCTCGTGCACGCGCTGGAGATGTCGCCGCGACCCAATGCGCTGATGGCGGAGCTGAGGCGCGTGCTTACGAGCGGCGGGCGGCTGGTGATCGTCGCGCCGAACCGGCAGGGTCCCTGGGCGCGCTCAGACATCTCGCCCTTCGGTTTCGGCCGGCCCTATTCGCGCACGCAGATCAGGAGCCTCTTCGCCGAGGTCGGCTTCGAGGCGGAGACCTGGACGACGGCGCTCCACATGCCGCCGACCGTTCGCCGGCCCCTCCTCGGGGCGGCGCGGGTGATCGACCGGATCGGCAGCGTGATCTGGCCGGCCTTCGCCGGCGTGAATGTCGTGGCCGCGGTCAAGCGCAACGTCCATGTGGTCGGGGCGCGCGCCAAGCTCAAGCTTGCTCCGGCTCTGCGTCCGGCGCTTGGCCGTCCCGCCGGCGCGCTGGGGCGCAATCGTCTCGGCTAACTAACGACTCTCCGCGCCTGCGTGCTCAAGGAGGAATCCGCTCACTCGTGCGCGCACCTCTGCCTGGTGACCGATCAGGAGGTGGCCGCCGCTCTCCAGCGGCACGAAGACGGCGCGTGGAACGCGCTCCGCGGTGTATTCCCCAATGCGGAAGGGGTTGATGCCGTCGTCGCGGGCGTGAACGACGAGCGTCGGTGCGGCGATCTGGGTGAGCGGATAGGAGGTCTCCGGATCGATGGCCGCCTCTTCGTTGGCCAGTCCGTCGAGCCGCTTTGTGACCGGCTGGAACGCACGCAGGATTCCTTCCAGCAGCGGCTCGGTTTCTTCGCTCGCACGGGCCCGAAGGTCCGCGCGCGCGTCAAATATCTCCGCCAGCCGGCACGGCGCGAGCTTCTCGATCGCCCAGAACGGGAAATCCGAGCTGAAGAGCGCCTGATAGAGCCAGGCGGGGATCGGAAGGCTCTGCTCCCCTGCTGCGAACGGCGTATAGGGCGCCGACGAAAGGAGGACCAGTGCGCTGGTGCGCTGCGGGTAGCGAAGCGCGAATTGCAGCGAAGG
>CAZMJQ010000277.1:0-4998 GCA_964566475.1 uncultured Propylenella sp.
GCAGCGACGAGCCACCGCGCCAGCGGCAGCCTCGTCCCCGGCGCGACGATCCAATCGCGGAGCGGCGGCAGGATTGCGCTGTCGGACTGGTAGAACGGCGTGAAGCCCCAGCTCAGCGCCTGATAGAAGGCCATCTGCCCACGACGGAGGCCGGCGTAGGTGCGCAGCGCCTCCCCGACATCCGGTTCTGTCCGCAGCGCGTGCGCCAGCGCCCGCGCGTCGAGCATCGCCATGTTGGCGCCCTGCCCCAGCTGCGGGCTGGCCGCATGGAAGGCGTCGCCAATGGCGGCCAGCCGCTCGCCGAACGGCCTGGCGAGCATGTGATGCCCGTAGCGGGCCAGCGTCATCCGGCCGGGCTCAGAGATATCCTCCAGCAGCGGCTCGGTCTCGGGCCAGTAGGCGAGGACCTTTGCCTTCCACGAGTCGAGACCGCGCGCGAGCCACGCCTCGTAGTCGTTCAGCCGGATGCTCCAGAAGAAGGCCGTCTCGGCCGGTCCGCCCTCGATACGGCGGCCGACCGGCAGAATGCCGATCATCGTGCTCGCGCGGTGATAGCGCTGCTCGAGCGCGTGGGCGTCGAAGCCGGACATGGGCCAGGGCAGGCTCGCCCACAGGGCTCCGTAGGCCAGCTCACAGCGCCGCCGTCCCCCGAACAAAGGCCAGAGCGGCGAGCGCACGCCGAGCGCGTCGACCACGAGGTCGAACGGCTCGCTTCGCCAGCAGTGGTCGCCGAGGAGGACGGGCCGCCGGCCGGCGGCATAATCGACGGAGGCAATCCGCCGGCCCGTCTCGATCGGGATGCCGGCCCGCCGCACCGCATCGAAGAGCACGTTGAAGAGCGCAGCCCGGTGTACCGCCAGCCCGAAGCGCCCGCCGCCGAGCCTGGCGTAGCGCACGTCGAGCACGACCCGTCGCGACGGCAGCACGCGACCGAACAGCCGGTCGATGCGGCTGCCGAGCGACAGCATCCGCACGGCCAGCCCAAGCTCCGCCAGAACGGCGAGGCCGGTTGGCTGCAGCACGAGCCCCGCACCCAGCGGCTGCGGCTCGTCGAACTGCTCGAAGAGCGTGATGCGGTGCCCGTCCCGCCGGAGAAGCAGGGCTGCGCTGAGGCCCGCCGGCCCGGCCCCGGCGACGGCAATCGAGAGCTTCCGCACGCGTCTTATCCCCCCGCAAGCCGCGCTGCCGGCCGTTTCGCCGGTTTACGGGGCGGAAACCTCGCTGGCTTAGGCGATAAGGGCAAGAGTTCCGGAACGCGTCGTACCGCCCCATGGATATGCCCCATCCCGCGCCAGCGCTTCAGACGCGCGGCCTGACGAAGCATTTCGACCGCCCGGCGGTCGACAATCTCGACCTTACCGTGCGAGCGGGCGAGTTCTACACCCTGCTCGGGCCGAACGGCGCCGGCAAGACCACGACGCTGAGAATGGTCGCGGGCCTGCTGCAGCCCGATGCCGGCGAGATATCGATCTTCGGCGTGAACGCCCGCAACGATCCGGTCGCCGCCAAGCAGATCGTCGCGTGGGTCTCCGACGAGCCGATGATCTACGACAAGCTCACGCCCTACGAGTACCTCGAGTTCGTGGCGGGGCTGTGGAACATCGACGCGCCAACCGCCAAGGTGCAAGCGGAAGAACTTATCGCCTGGCTCGGGCTCGGTCCGCACGCGCATGAGCGCTGCGAGAGCTTCTCGCGCGGCATGCGGCAGAAGGTGGCGCTCGCCGGCGCGCTGGTGCACGACCCGCGGCTCATCATCCTCGACGAGCCGCTGACCGGGCTCGACGCGGGCTCCGCGCGCCAGGTGAAGGACGTGCTGCTCGCGCGGGTGCGCGCCGGCGGCACGGTGCTCATGACCACCCACATCCTGGAGGTCGCCGAGCGCATGGCGGAGCGCATCGGGGTGATCGCCGACGGCCGCCTCATCGCCGAAGGCACGCTGGCGGAGCTCCGGGTGCGCGCCGGCCGCCGCGATACCAGCCTGGAGGACATCTTCCTCGACCTGGTGGCCGAGAAGGCCGCGGCCGCATGAGCCGTCCCGCCTCGCTCGCCTGGCTGGCGCGGCACGAGCTCACGCTCGGCTGGCGCGACTGGCTGAGCCTGATGACCGGCGGCCAGCGCCGGCGCATCCCGTTCGTGGCGCTCGGCATCCTCGTCGTCGCGGTGCTGATGCACCTCCTCGCCTATCACCTCATCGGCCCCTACGCGCCGTCGGGCATCGACCCCGAGCGTTCCACGCTGATCCTCGTCACCGGGTGCGCGATGCTCTCCTGGTCGCTGACCCTGTCGCAGGCGATGGAGATGGTGACGCGCGCCTTCTACGCGCGGCAGGATCTCGACCTCATCCTCTCCTCGCCGGCCGCGGCACAGAAGGTCTTCACCGTGCGGATCGTCACGATCGCGCTGTCGACGACGACGCTGACCGTGCCGCTCGCCGCCCCGTTCATCAACGTGCTGGCCTATTCCGGCGGGCCGCGATGGCTCGGCGCCTACGGCGTGGCCGTCGCGATGGGGCTGGCGGGCTCGGCGATCGCGCTCGCCGTCACGGTGTTCCTCTTCAAGACGCTCGGGCCGCGGCGCACGCGGCTGGTCGCTCAGATCATCGCCGCGGTGGTCGGCGCGGTCTTCGTGATCGGCGTGCAGGCGCTGGCGATCCTCTCCACCAACACGCTGTCGCGCTTTGCCGCGCTTCAGTCGGAGGCGCTGAAGATACTCGCGCCCGGCACCGAGAGCGCCTTCTGGTGGCCGGCCCGCGCCATCATGGGAGACATGTCGGCGCTCATCGGCGTCTTCGCCATAAGCGCGCTCATGCTCGTAGCCGCCACGATCGCCTTCGCCGGGCGCTTCGGCGCCTACGCGACGGCGGCGGCCGGCGTCTCCGCAACGCTGATCCGGCAGCGCCGCCGCGCCAACGCGTTTACGCGCACCACGCCGCAGCGCATCCTGCGGCGCAAGGAATGGACGCTGCTTCTGCGCGATCCCTGGCTTGTGTCGCAGACGCTGATGCAGGTGCTCTACCTGCTGCCGCCGGCGCTTCTCCTGTGGCGCAATTTCGGAACGGGCGGCGAGGCGATCATCGTGCTGGTGCCGGTCCTGGTCATGGCGGCCGGACAGCTCGCCGGGGGACTTGCCTGGCTGGCGGTCTCCGGCGAGGACGCGCCGGACCTCGTGGCATCCGCGCCGGTACCGACGCGCCGCATCCTGAGGGCCAAGGTCGAGGCCGTGATGGGCGCCATCCTGCTTGTCGTGGCACCGCTCATCGTCCTGCTTGCGCTCAACTCGCTCTACGAGGCAGCGGTCACCGTCGTGGGCGTGCTCTTTGCCGCTGGCTCGGCGACCATGATCCAGCTCTGGTTCCGCAAGCAGGCCAAGCGCAGCCATTTCCGCCGGCGCCAGACCTCGTCGCGCCTGGCGACCTTCGCGGAGGCGTTCTCGTCCATCTCCTGGGCGGGCACAGCCGGCCTCGCCGCCGCCGGCAGCTGGGCGGCCGTGGCCGCGGGTGCGCTGGCGCTCGCGCTCCTTGCCGGCGTCAGGGCGATCCGGCCGCGGTAGCAGTCGCCTGCGTCGCGGCCGGCGTCGGAGGCGATGGCTTGTGCACCGCCACGCCGGCCATGACACAGAGGACGCCGAGGACATCCTTCATGGCCGGTATCTGGGCGAGCACGATCGCCCCGATCACTGTCGCCGTCGCCGGGAGCAACGCAAGCATGAGCGCGAAGCTCGCACGCGGGAGCCGCGACATCGCAAGCTGATCGCACACGTAGGGAATGACGGAGGAGCACACGCCGACTGCAATCCCGGCGAAGATCAGGGCCGGGTCGTCGAATGCGCCGACTGCATCGAGAAAGCCTATGGGCATGACGAAGAGAAACGCGGAGACCATCGCCGCGCCGAGCAGCTCCACGCCGCCGGACGCGCCGCGCTGCGCAATACGGTGGCCCAGCACGATGTAGCACACGAAGAGCGCTCCATTGAGGAACGCCCAGAAGAGCCCGACCGGATCGCTCGACCACTTGACGTCGATCAGGACGAGGATGCCGGCCACGACGAGCGCAAGCGCCGCAAGGTTACGGCGCGTCCGCAGCCCGTAAAGGGCCAAGCCGACCGTGCCGACGAACTCGATGGCCGCCACCAGGCTCATCGGAAGGCGGTCGAGCGCCAGATAGAACGCGCTGTTCATGATTGCCAGGCAGGCGCCGAGCGCAAGGAAAAGCAGACGCTCGCGCACGGTCGCCCTGCGAAACGTCCGCCATGGCCGCGTAACCGGCGCGAACAGGAAGGCGGCCGAAGCGATGCGCAGCCAGGCGACGCCCAACACGCCGACCGACGGAAACAGCAGCACCGCAAAGGACGGCCCGAGATAATGAAAGACCGCGCTCACCGCGAACCAGGCGTGCGGCGGCACTGAGCCGGCGGCCTTGGTGAGCGTCCCTCTGGAAGGCATGCCTTCATGATGAAGCGACTCTCTGTTTTTGGCATGGTAGAAGAAGCGCAATCGCGGTACAAATCCTTCGATACGAAGGAGGAATGGATGAAGCGCCTCAGGACCAAAAACCCGAAGATCGACGAGGTCGACGCCGCCATCCTGCGTGCGTTGGCGGAAGATGCGCGGATGACGATGGCGGACCTCGCCCGCGCGGTCGGATTCTCAGCCCCGAGCGTCGCCGAGCGGGTGCGCCGGCTGGAGGACGCCGGAATCATTCGCGGGTACCGTGCGGACATCGATCCCGCAGCGCTGGGATTGCCGCTGGCGGCCTACGTGCGCGTGCGCCCCATGCCGGGCCAGCTCAACAGGACGGTCGAGGTGCTGCAGGCCCTGGAGGCGGTGGTCGAGTGCGACCGCGTGACGGGTGAGGATTGCTTCGTCGCCAAGGCGCATATGCGCTCCATGCAGGATCTGGAGCGGATCATCGACCGGATCATTCCGTTCGCCATGACGAACACGTCCGTCATCCAGTCGTCGCCGGTGGCGCGCCGGCTGCCGCCGCTGCCGCAGGGCGC
>CAZMJQ010000278.1:0-9860 GCA_964566475.1 uncultured Propylenella sp.
CTCCTGAAGGAGGTCATCCAGATGCGGCGCGACCGGCTGACCTTCGCCATGATCCTCGGCATCCCGATCCTGCAGCTCGTGCTCTTCGGCTACGCCATCAACACCGACCCGAAGCACCTGCCGACCGGCATCGTCATGGCCGACACCGGCCCGGTGGCGCGCGCCATCGTCGCCGGCATGGAGACCTCCGGTTATTTCAGCATCGACCGCCACCTTTCGGAAGCGGAGGCGCGGAGTGCGCTCGCCGCCGGCTCGGTCGCCTTCGTCGTCACCGTTCCGAGCGGCTTTCACAGCGACCTTGTCCGCCGACGCGATGCGCAGATCGTGGTCGAGGCGGACGCGTCCGACCCGACCGCGTCGGCGAACGCCATCGCCGCACTTCCCGAGATCATCAGCCGCGCCGTCGCCGCCTCGATGGACGGCCCGGGCGTGGCCGTGGGCGCGAGCGGTCCACGCGCCGAGGTGATCGTGCACCGCCACTACAATCCCGAACGGATCACCGCCTACAACATCGTGCCCGGCCTGATCGGCACCATCCTCACCATGACGGCGACGCTGATGACGGCGCTCGCTTTGACGCGGGAGATCGAGCGCGGGACGATGGAGAACCTGCTCGCCATGCCGCTCCGGCCGATCGAGATCATGATCGGCAAGATCGTGCCGTATATCGGCCTCGGCTTTCTGCAGGTCGCGGTCATTCTCGGAGCCGCCTATGTGCTCTTCTCGGTGCCGATGGTCGGCTCGCTGACGCTGCTCCTGTGCGCGGTACTGCTGTTCATCGCCGCCAACGTGACGTTGGGCTACACGTTCTCCACCATCGCCCGCAGCCAGCTGCAGGCGATGCAGATGACCTTCTTCTTCTTCCTCCCGTCCATCCTGCTCTCCGGCTTCATGTTCCCCTTCCGCGGCATGCCGGTCTGGGCGCAGGCGCTGGGCGAGATGTTGCCGCTGACGCATTTCCTGCGTGCGGTGCGCGGCATCATGCTGAAGGGGAACGACATCCTGCAGGTGCTGCCGCATCTGTGGCCGGTGGCGGCCTTCCTGCTCGTGATCGGCACAGTCGCGCTGCTGCGCTTTCGCCGCACGCTCGACTGAGCACGGGCCGCTGGCGCGCTTTACCGATCCGATGTTCGATTGGCAGAGCGGACTTCGCGCTTCGGCCGAAAACGGGTAGGTTGAGCCTATGGAAGCAAAATCCGAAGCGATCGAGGAAGACGAGCAGCCCGTCCGGGGTGCGCGTGACACGGCGGACGCGCTGGAATGGTGCCGCGCCCGGCGCATCGACGATATCGAATGCATCATCCCGGACCAGGCGGGCGTTGCGCGCGGCAAGCTGATGCCGACGGAAAAGTTCTTCCGCGGCGGGCCGATGACGCTCCCCGCGTCGATCTTCATGCAGACCATCACCGGCGAGTACCCCGAGGAAGATGTCGCCTTCATCGAAGGGCTCACCGACAGCGACCTGATCTTCCGGCCGGACTACTCGACGCTCGCGATCGTGCCCTGGGCCAGCGATCCGACCGCGCAGGTGATCCACGACGCCTATCATAAGGACGGCACGATGTTCGACATCGCGCCGCGCAACGTGCTGAAGCGCGTCGTCAAGCTCTACGAGGACCGCGGCTGGAAGCCGGTCGTGGCGCCGGAGATGGAGTTCTATCTCGTCAAGCCGAACATCGATCCGGACTATCCGCTCGAGCCGCCGATCGGCCGCTCGGGTCGTCCGGAGCGCGCGCGCCAGGCGTACTCCATCAGCGCGGTGAACGAGTTCGAGGAGCTGTTCGACGACGTCTACGAGTTCTCCGAGGAGCAGGGCCTGGAGATCGACACGCTGGCGCACGAGGACGGGACGGCGCAGATGGAGATCAACCTCCGCCACGGCGATCCCGTCGAGCTTGCCGACCAGGTGTTCCTGTTCAAGCGCACCATCCGCGAGGCGGCGCTCCGTCACGAGATGCACGCCACCTTCATGGCGAAGCCGATCGCGACCGAGCCCGGCTCGGCGATGCACATCCACCATTCGGTCACCGACATCGAGACCGGACGCAACATCTTCTCCGAGGAGAACGGCGACCTGTCGCGCGCGTTCCTCTCGTATATCGCCGGCATGCAGACCTTCCTGCCGCGTGTCATGTGCATGCAGGCGCCGTATGTGAACTCGTACCGGCGATTCATTCGCTACACCAGCGCGCCGATCAACGTGCGCTGGGGATACGACAACAGGACCGTGGGTCTGCGTGTGCCCCTATCCGACCCGCAGAACCGGCGCGTGGAGAACCGCATCCCGTCGTCGGACGCCAATCCCTATCTCGCCATCGCCGCGTCGCTGGCCTGCGGCTATCTCGGCCTGGTTCGGCAGCTGGAGCCCGACCGGCCGATCGAAGGGGCCAGCCTCGACGCGAGCAACGCGCTGCCGCGCTCCATCCTGGACGCGGTGCGCATGCTGGAGGACACGCCAGAGCTGGTCGAGATTTTCGGCGAGACGTTCGTGCGCACCTATCGCGCCATCAAGGAAACCGAATACGAGACCTTCATGAACGTCATCAGCGCCTGGGAGCGCGAGTTCCTCCTCCTCAGCGTGTAGGCGCGGGTCGTGCAGGCCTTTCCGCCGTCCTTCTATCGGCTGGCGGTCCCCGACAGGCCGGCATACGCGCCGCTCGACGGCTCGCGGCGGGCCGACGTGTGCGTGGTCGGCGGCGGCTATACGGGCCTCTCCGCTGCTCTCCATCTCGCCGAGGCGGGCGCCGACGTGGTGCTCGTCGAAGCCGGAGAGGTGGCGAGCGGCGCGTCGGGACGGAACGGCGGCCAGATCCATTCCGGCCAGCGCCGCGACGTGCTGTGGCTGGAGAAGCGCTTCGGGCGGGAGCGCGCGCGCGAGCTGTGGGACGCGGCCGAGGAGGCGAAGGCGCTGCTGCGCGCGCTGATCGACCGCTTCGGCATCGACTGCGATCTCCGCTCCGGCGTCATCGAGGCGCAGCACAAGGCGTCGCTGATGGGCGAGGCCGCCGAGCTCGTCGAGGTCCTGCGCACGCGCTACGGCTACGATCGGGTCACCCTGCTGGATCGGGCGGCGACGGCCGTGGCGCTCGGTTCGGAGCGCTTCTTCGGCGCGGTCGACGACCATGGCGGCGGCCACCTCGATCCCTATCGCCTGGCGCTCGGCCTGGCGCGCGCCGCCGCCAGGCTTGGTGCGTCGATCCACGAGGACACGCCGGCAACGTCGCTCGCGGCCGGTCCGGTCGTGCGCACCGCGCGAGGCGACATCCGCGCCGATCATGTCATCGTGGCGACCGACGGCCGCTCCGGCGCTTTCGAGAACACCACGCGCCGCCGCGTGCTCGGCATCAACAGCTTCGTGGTGGCGACCGAGCCGCTCGGAGCGCGGGGCGAGAGCATTCTGCCGGGCGGGCAGTCGGCCGCCGACAGCCGCTTCGTGGTGCGCTACTGGCGCAAGACTGCCGACGGGAGGCTCGTCTTCGGAGGCGGGGAGACCAGCGTTGGCCTTATTCCGTCCGACATCGCTTCATTCGTGCGTCCGCATCTCCTGGAGATCTACCCGCAGCTCGAGGGGGTGGAGCTGGCGCACGGCTGGGGCGGCATCGTCTCGGTGACGGCGCCGCGCCTTCCCTTCGTGCGGGAGATCGCGCCGAGCGTCTGGGCCGCCGCCGGCTATTCGGGTCAGGGCCTGGCGCTCGCGCCGTTCCTCGGCAGGTTGATGGCGGAGGCGTCGCTCGGACGGCCGGAGGGGCTCAGCACCTTCAGCTCGCTTCCCGTCCCGCCTCTTCCTACCGCGACCTGGACGCGGAGGCTGCTCGTCGCGGGCGCGCTTCTGCGTGGGCGCCTCGCCGACCGCTTCTGAGACGTGTCCTGGCGTCAGGTCGAGCGCGCGCGGAGCCACTCCGACAGGTCGCAGACGCTGTCGAGCACCGCATCGGCGAGCGGCGCCAGGTCCTCCGCGCGGCTGTTGCCGCTCAGCACGCCGATCGCCGCGCCCGCGCCGGCGCTGCGAGCCATTTCCAGGTCGTGCGTGTTGTCGCCGACCACCACGATCTCCGAGACGGGCACGCCCGCTGCCCGGGCGAACGCGTGGACGATGTCGGGCGCGGGCTTGGGGCGCGGCACCGAATCGTAGCCGAAGACGTGCGGCAGAAAGGCGTCGATGCCGAGCGCCGCCAACGCCGCTTTCGCCCCCGCCGTTCCGTCGCTCGTCGCCACGCCGGTCGCAAAGCCGGCCCGGGTCACCTCGCCCAGGAACGCGCGAACGCCGGGAAGGAGCACGGAGTGGCGTACGCCGTTGGCATGGAAGGTGCGGTCGAAGCGCTCCACCATATCGACGAGGCGCGCGCCCGATATTTCAGGGAACCAGCATTGCGCCAGGTCGACGGTGTTGCCCGCCGCGAGCACGGACCCGGCAGCGCAGTGCCCCGTCACCGGGTCCATTCCGCCGGCCGAAAGCATGGCATCGGCCGCCTTGATGTCGCCGCCGCAAAGGTCCAGGCAAAGCTCGCGCAGCACCCCAGACCAGCTCGCCTTGAAGTCGAGCAGCGTGCCGTCCTTATCGAAGAGCAATCCACGCATCGCCGTCTGCCGGGAAAATCGTGCACCGAAGCCGAGAAGAGCATAGGAGGATCGAAGCGATGAGCCAACGACCCGCCGAACGCACCTATTCCGACGAGGAAGTGAAGGAGCGCCTCTCCCGCGAGCTCCCGCAATGGTCGCTCGACGACGGCCACATCATGCGCCGCTACCGCACGGCCGGCTGGAAGGGCACGCTGATGGTGATCAACGCGGTCGGGCATCTGGCCGAAGCGGCGTGGCACCATCCCGAAATCAGCGCCTCATTTGCATGGGTGGAGGTGCGGCTGACGAACCACGCCGCGAAGGGCATCACCGATAAGGACTTCGAGCTTGCCCGCAAGATCGAGGACGTCGTCCATTGGCAGCCCGGCAAGGAGGGCGGCGCGCTGGAGGGGACGCCGGCGGATGCGAAGTTCGCGTACATCAAGTACGATTGAAGTGGCGCCGCTGGTTCAATGGAATCGGGAAAGCGCGATACTGAGGGTCGTCATCCTCGGGCGAGCGGAGCGAGACCCGACGACCCAGGGTTTCTCGCCCTGGGTCCTCGGATCGCACTTCGTGCGTCCGAGGATGACACCGCGGGAGGAGTTGGCCGACTGCCTTCGAGAGGCCGTTGCGGCTCAGTCTGGTCTGTGCCAGCCCGGCCCGGCGAGGCGGGTCATGCCGCTGGTGTCGCTGAGCGCCAGCCATTCCGACGCCTTGCGGCCGGCGACGATGGCCTCGGGCATGACGTCGAGGAGCGGCGCCAGCGCGAAGGCGCGCTCCGGCAGCCGCGGGTGCGGGATGTGCAGGCCGGGCTCGTCGACCTCGTCGGCGCCGAAGATGAGGATGTCGATATCGATGGAGCGCGGGCCCCAGCGCTCGGTCCGCTCGCGTCCATGCTGGCGCTCGATCGCGAGGATTGCTTCGAGCAGCGCGTGCGGCGAGAGGCCCGTCTCGATGCGGACGGCTGCGTTGAGGAAGGGCGGCTGGTCGGTCTTGCCCCAGGGGGGCGTGCTGTAGAGCGCCGAGACGGCTTCGACATCGATGCCGGGACTTGCGCCAAGCGCGCCGAGCGCCGACGCCATCGTCTTCTTCGGATCGCCGATGTTTCCGCCGAGGCCGAGAACGGCTTTGGTCAAGCCGCCGGCCCCGCCGGACCCGCGGGCGCGCCCGCCGAGCGGATGGCGGCCGCAACCTTCATCGCCTCCACGTGCGCGGCGACGTCGTGGACGCGGAGGATCGCGGCGTCGCCCATCGCCGCGACCGCGCTCGTGACGAGCGTCCCGATCAGCCGGTCTCCGCTCTCCCGTCCGGTGGCGCGGCCGATGAAGGACTTGCGCGAGGTGCCGACGAGGACCGGAAAGCCGAGGTCGTTGAGCTCCGCCAGGCGGGCGAGGATCTCGAAGTTCTGCGCCAGCGCCTTTCCGAACCCGAAGCCCGGGTCGAGCACGAGGCGGTCGTCGCCGACGCCGGAAGCGCGCGCGATTTCCAGTGTCCGGCCGAAGTAGAGCCGGCAGGCCCGGATGGGGTCGCCGGGGATGGCCTCGGCGGAGCCGAGAAGCCCGGGATTGTGCATGGCCACGACGCCCACTTTGTGCCGCCCGGCCACGGCGGCCATGCTGGGGTCGCCCTGCAGCCCGCGAATGTCGTTGAGGATATGGGCACCGGCGGCGATCGCCGCTTCGGCGACGGACGCCTTCATCGTGTCGATGGAGATCAGGGCATCGGTCGCACGCAGCGCCTCGATGACCGGCAGCACCCTCCGCTTCTCCTCCTCCTCGCTGACGGGAGCCGCGTCCTTCCTCGTCGACTCGCCGCCGATGTCGAGGATCGCCGCGCCCTCTTCCGCGAGCCGACGGCCCTGCGCGACCGCCGCGTCGGCGTCGAGGAAGAGCCCGCCGTCGGAGAAAGAATCCGGGGTGACGTTGACGATGCCCATGATGATGGGCGTGCGCCCCGGCCCGCCGCCGCGCCAGCGGTCGAGCATCGCGGCGAACGCGTCGCCGGCGTTCGGGGCATCGCGATGTCTCGCCGCGTTCGTCGTCAGGCTGGTCATGCGCGGTAGCTAGAACAGGTTCGCGGCCGGGACAACGCGGCGGATCGTTTCGTCCGTACCACAGTGCAAGTATTTCATTGCCGAAACCGCTTTAACCGTAACGCGTAAGCATCCTGCAACATAGTGTTGCTATAGCGCATACCGAAGTCTGATTCACGGATTCAGGGAAGCGCCTGAAAAGCGCACAAGACAATGTTCCGCAGGTGGATTGAAACCCTTCCGCGCCGTGTCCGCATCCTGGTAGCTGCCCGCTACCGGCCCGAGCGGTACTATATGCGCGGCTATGGTCCCGCCTGCGCCGCCCGCCGCGCCGCCCAGCAATAGGCATCGCCCCGACCGGTGCTTCATCCCGGTGCTTCGCGTCGCATCCTCATGCAACCGCAGATGCGCTGACAACGATTTGTTAACGCATAGCAAGCATCGTCGGAGCCGATGAGACGGCGTGGGGCGGCGCCCAGTTCGTCCCCGCATTCATGGCGGGTGGGAACATGGCCTCCTTGGCTCCGGTCTCCGCATACGACTGCGTCGTCATCGACGACGATCCGGACATCTGCCGGCTGATCTCGCATGTCCTCTCCGGGATCGGAGTTTCGAGCCTGGGGCTTCACAGCGCCGGTGCGCTGGAGGATGCGCTGATGTCGGCACGGCCCTCCGTCGTCTTTCTCGACATCGCGCTGGGGCGCTGGGACGCCATCGACGGGATTCGCATCCTGGGACAGACCCGCTTCGACGGCGCCGTTCAGCTTATCAGTGGCCGCGACCGCGATCTCGTGGAGGCCGTCAGGGCGGTCGGCGAGCGGCATGGCCTGAACATGCTCGAGCCGCTGCAGAAACCGTTTCGCTCGGAGCACCTGAGGCGGATCTTCGAAGCCCCGCCGATCGATGTCTCAGGCAAGGCGCTGTCTCCGAGCCCGGCCGGGGAGCCGGTCGTCCGCCGCGAAGGACCGCCCCGCGTCGATCTCCGAGAGGCTCTCGCGTCCCACTGGCTCGACGTCCACTATCAGCCGAAGATCGATCTGGTCCGGAACCGCATCGTCGGGGCCGAAGGGCTTGCCCGGCTGAACCACCCGGTGCACGGCCTTCTCGGTCCGGCGTCGTTCCTTCCCGATGCGAGCGACGAGGCGCTCCAGGGTCTGACCGAGTTCGTCATCCTGAAGGCGTTCCTCGACTGGGAAATTCTCGCCCGGGTCGGGCGCAACATTCAGCTAGCGGTGAACGCGCCGGTATCCTTGCTGCTTGGGCGGAACCTGCCCGACCTTGTCCGCGAGAGCCCGCAGAGCGACGACTGGCCCGGCCTCATCATCGAGGTCACCGAGGGCGACGCGATGAAGGAGCTGGAAGCCGTCGCCGAGGCGGCGACGCAGCTTCGCATCTACAATGTCAGCCTTGCGATCGACGATTTCGGCTCAGGCTATTCGTCGTTCGCGCGCCTCAGGCAGCTGCCCTTCTCCGAGCTGAAGCTCGACCGGAGCTACGTGCAGAACTGCGCGACCGATCCACTCAACGCCGGCATCTGCCGCAGCGTCGTCGAGCTGGCGCGCGCATCGGGCGCCGTCAGCGTGGCGGAGGGCGTCGAGACGGCGCACGACTGGACGGCCCTCGTGCGCATGCGCTGCGACGTAGGCCAGGGCTACTATTTCGGCCGCCCGATGAGCGTCGGGAAGCTCATCGAGCGCATGGGCGCCGGGGCCGGATAGCCGTAGCCCGCTGCCCTTTCCGGCCGGGCGTTGCTCAGCGCGGCGTGTACTGGATCGCGCAGTGCTGGGAGAGCTCCCTGAACAGGGCGTCCGTGTCGAGCGGCTTGCGCAAAAACGCCGCCGCGCCGGAGCGGCCGGTCGATTCGCGCGCAAGCGAGTCCTCGGTGCCGGGCTCGAACCTCTGGCCGGTGATCATGATGACCGGTATGTGCCTGGTCGAGTCCGTGCTCTTCAGCCGCCACAGAAGGTAATGGCCACCGCCCTCCGGCATGGCGTAGTCCGCGATGATGGCGCTCGGCCTCTCCCTGACGGCGATGCGATAGGCTTCGACGCCGTTCGATGCGGTGAAGGTCTGTGCGCCGCACTTGCTGAGACGCCGCGCCAGCGCGCGGGCGAGGTCGGCGTCGTCGTCGACGATGAGGATCTTGTTGCGCTGCTGGCGGTCGAGCTCGGCATCGGCGACCTTCGTCTTGATCGCGTCGTCGGCCCTCAGGGCCGCATCGTCTATCTCGACGATTTCCGCCAGGATCGAGCGGATCGTCTCCCAGGTCTCATGGTTCTTCGGCACGTAGTACGCGCCGAACGAATCGCAGCGGCCCAGCGTCTCCGTATCGTCGCGTCCGGTCACCATCACCACGTCGATCGGCGGCCGGTTCGGATCGAGCAGCCATTCGCAGACGCGGAAGCCGTCGGCCTCCGGCATGTTGATGTCGAGAATGAGGAGCCGCGGCGGATTGCGCTGCGCCTTCAGGATGGCCTGCAATCCGTTCTCGGCGGTCTCGACCTCCAGGCCGAGCTTTCGGCATCGCACCGACAGCGCCCGCACGACCGCGGGGTCGTCGTCGGCGATCAGCACCTTTCGGTTGGGCTCCACTTCGATTTCACTGGTTACTGGCATGGTGCGCTCCCGCTGCTCAGGGGGTGGGGTCGTCGGCTGCGGCGAAAGAGCCGTTGTCAGCGCCCGGATCAGG
Organism: uncultured Propylenella sp.; assembly: GCA_964566475.1. Lineage (GTDB taxonomy): Bacteria > Pseudomonadota > Alphaproteobacteria > Rhizobiales > Afifellaceae > DASWJZ01. The sequence continues at coordinate 9,285 of CAZMJQ010000278.1, forward strand.
TCCTCGGCGCTGAAGGGCTTTTCGACGAAGTAGGTGGCGCCGCCGCGCAGCGCCTTGAGGCGCGCCCGGTCGGCTGAATCGGCGGAGAGGATGATGGCGGGCGTGCTGGCGGTGTGCACCGAGTTCTGCAGGCGTCCCAGCATGGTGAACCCGTCCATGACCGGCATGCGCAGGTCCAGCAGGATCGCGTCGGGCGCCTTCTCCAGGGCGATGCTGAGGCCTTCCTGTCCGTCGCGCGCCGTCAACGTCTCGAAGCCTGCATTGCCGAGGCGGAGCGCGATCGCGCGGACGATCTCGCGGTCGTCGTCGACGATCAGCACGCTGAAGCGCCGCCCCATGGGGGTCTCCGGACGATCGTCGGACGTGGCAAGGGCCACGCTAGTGCACTCCCTCCGGCGTCCGGGCGAGGCCGTAGGCGCCGCGGATGGCGTCGGTCAGCTCCTCCGGGCGCTTGGACAGGGTCCATGTGCCGATGGGCCGGAAGCTTATGTCGGGCAGCCGGCCTTTAGGCCGGTTGATATTGTGCTCCGCGTAGGCGCGCTGGATGCGCCCGGTGACGTCCGGGAGGTCGCTCTC
>CAZMJQ010000279.1:0-14153 GCA_964566475.1 uncultured Propylenella sp.
CGAAATCGTGCGGGCGTATGCCGAGCGTGGCGTCGTCGCCGGGCTTCAGCGCCGCGCCGTCGCCGGCGACGATCGCGGAGAGGCCGCCGGGGCCCTCCACGACGATCTCGCCGGTCCTTGCCGAGCGCACCTTCACCGGCAGCAGGTTCATGCGCGGCGCGCCGATGAAGCCCGCGACAAAGAGATTCTCCGGGGTGTTGTAGAGGTCGAGCGGCCGGCCGATCTGCTCGATCCGGCCGGCGCGCATCACCACGATCCGGTCGGCCAGCGTCATCGCCTCGGTCTGGTCGTGCGTGACGTAGATCATGGTCGTCGTCAGGCGCTTGTGCAGCGCCGAAATCTCGGCGCGCGTGCTGACGCGCAGTTCCGCGTCCAGGTTCGACAGGGGCTCGTCGAGCAGAAAGGCGGTGGGGTTGTGCACCACCGCGCGGCCGATGGCGACGCGCTGCTTCTGTCCGCCGGACAGCTGGCCGGGGCGTCGGTCGAGATAAGGCGAGATCTCGAGCATGCGCGCCGCTTCCGCGATCCGTTCTGCGATCTCCGCCTTCGGCAATCGGACGTTCTCCAGACCGAAGGCCAGATTCTGGCGCACCGTCATGTGCGGGTAGAGCGCATAGGACTGGAACACCATCGCCAGTCCCCGCGCGGCGGCCGAGACGTGCGTGACGTCGGTGCCGTCGATCTCGATCGTCCCGGCGGTCGGCTGGTCGAGGCCGGCGATGAGGCGCAGCAGCGTGGACTTGCCGCAGCCGGACGGGCCGACCAGGACCATCATCTCGCCGTCCCGGATATCGAGATCGATGTCGTGCAGCACCTTCACCTTGCCGAAGGCGCGGTCGATGTTCCTGAGCGTGATGCGTCCCATGGCGCTACTTGATGCCGGCGCCGGCAATGCCCGACGTGATGTAGCGCTGCAGGAACACGAAGACGAGCACCACCGGGATCATCGTCACCACGGTCATCGCCAGGATGTAATGCCACTGGATGTTCAGCTGGCCGGCGTAGGTGTTGAGGGCGACCTGCAGCGTGTAGAGCTCGTTGCGCGACAGGACGACGAGCGGCCAGAGGAAGTCGTTCCAGCGCCACACCACCGAGAAGATGGCAAGCACCGCCAGCGCCGGCGCCGCAAGCGGCAGGACGATGCGCCAGTAGATCTGCCACTCCGAGGCATTGTCCATGCGCGCCGCGTCGAGCAGCTCGTCGGGAATGGTCAACATGTACTGGCGCAGCAGGAATACCCCCGTCGGCGTCGCCACGGTCGGCAGGATCACGCCCCATAGCGAATCGAAGAGGCCGACCGCGCTCACCACGGAATAGAGCGGGACCAGCACGACCGAAAGCGGCACCATCAGGGTCGCTATGATCAACAGCATGACGAGGTCGCGGCCGCGGAACTTGTATTTCGACAGGGCGAAGGCCGCCATGGAGTTCGTCAGCAGCGTGATCAGGGTCGCCATCGTTGTCACGAAGACGGAGTTGCGAAGATAGAGGAGGAAGTCGAAGTGGACGAGCGGCTCGGTATAGTTCCCAGTGGCGAAGCCGATCTCGCGCAGCGGCTCGCGGTCGGCGATGTTGACCCTGACGACCTCATCCGGCGCCTGCGGATCGACCATCTGCGAAACGATGCCGATGCGCCGGACCTCCGCCAGCACCGTCGTCGAGCCGTCGGGCAGGCGCACCGTGTAGAGGGGAAGCGGATTGTCGTAACCCTCGACGGACGCCTGTTGACCGATATAGGGCAGGATCGTCGGCGGGAACTCGGCGAGCTGCGCCGGCGTCTTGAGCGACGAGCCGACCAGCCAGACGGCCGGGCCGAACATGATGACGAGCCCGCCGAGCAGCCACAGCCATGTGACGACGTCGGTCCAGTGCCAGCCGCGCCCGCCGCGCCGCCGCGTCAGGAAGGTGACGGCGCGGCTCATTCGCGGGCAGCCTTGCGCTCGCCCCGCCGCCCGACCTGCAGCTGGATCAGGGTGAGGATGACCAGCACGAGGCCCATCAGGATGGAGGCTGCGGCGGCCAGCCCGGGATTGCGCAGAAGCGAGGCGAAGCCGACCTCGTATATGTACTGGGTGAGATAGAGCGTTGAGGTGCCGGGCCCGCCGCCGGTCAGCACGTAGACCTCGTCGAAGATCTGCACCGCGCGGATGAGCGCCAGCACGACGACGACGAGAAGGTTCGGCATCAGGAGTGGCAGCGTGATGCGGCGAAAGACGCGGGCGGGCTTCGTGCCGTCCATCTCGGCCGCCTCGTAGAGATCGCGCGGGATCGCCTGCAGCCCGGCCAGCAGGATGAGCGTGTAGAAGCCCATATGGGCCCAAACGGAGACGGACACGGCGGCGGCGAACGCCCAGAACCGATCCGTCAGCCAGTTATGCGCCTCGGCGCCGAACTGGTAGAGGATGTAGTTCAGCAGGCCTTCGCGCTGCAGGATCCAGCGCCAGATCAGCCCGACCACCACGGGAGAGAGCAGGACGGGAAAGAAGAAGACCGCGCGCCAGAAGCCGCGGGCGACGATCTCGCGATTGAGGATGAGCGCCGTGATCATCGACACCCCGGTCATGAGGGAGACCTGGAGGATGACGAACAGCGTCGTGTTGTGCACCGCGTTCCAGAACAGGTCCTCGCGACAGGTCAGGGGACTGAGATAGCTGCCGCACTCGAGCAGGCGCTCGTACTGCGCCGTCCCGACGAATGTCCGGTCTTGCAGGAAGTAGGCGGTACCCGAGGTCGCCGAGTAGAAGAAGTTCATGACGAGCGGCACCAGGATGAAGATGCCGAAGATCGCCATGTTCGGCGCCAGGAAGAACGCCGCCATGCCGCCGGTGCCGGTCGCGCGCTGCCACGCCTTCAGCGGCGGGTTGACGAGCGACGCCAGCCAGATGACCGGCGCCGCGAGGGCGGCGCCGGTCCAGGATTTCAGAGAGGCCGCAGGCGTCACTGGGCCTGCTGGACCTTGTCGGCGACTTCCTGGTCGATCCTTGCCCAGGCATCGTCAAGCGTGAGCTCGCCGGCCATGACCTGGCTGACACGGGTGACCAGCGCGCCGTAATAGGCCGAGGCCCATTTCCACGCCGGAAGAGCGTCGGAGGCCGGCAAGGTCTGGCTGGAGGAGCTGACAAACACGTCGAGTGCGGGCCCGACGTTCTTGTCCTCGGTATCCCAGTTCAGGCCGCCCGCCTCGATGACGCCCGCGTGCGCGGGGAGGAACAGCGTGCGCTCGCTGAACTCCTTCACGATCTCCTCGCTCGCCAGGTATTCCATGACTTTGGCGACGTCCTCCGGGTTTTGCGTGTACTTGATCGCCACCAGCGCCGCGCCGCCCTTGAGGCCCGAGCAGCCCGCCGTGCCGCAAGGCGAGCCTGTCGCCACCCAGTCGAAGGCGTCGCCGATCTTGGTCGACAGGTTGGCGATCTGCCAGCTCCCCGAGTAGTAGTAGGGGATCTGGGCGTTGATGAAGTCGTCCGCGGCAGCGCGATAGGTAGAGCCGGCAGCGGACACCCAGGTGTCCTTCAGCATGAGGCCGTCATCGGTCCACTCGACAAGCTTGGTGACGAAGGCCTTGGTCCCGTCGTCGACCGGAGCCGGCATGCCGTCCGCGCCGATGTAGTCGGCGCCGTACGATACGTTCGGGCCGGAGATGCGGTGGCCGGACCGGTCGATGGCGAAGGCGGCCGGCAGCTGTTGGCTCTCGGCCACTTCCGCGGCCGCGCCGACCCAGTCGTCCCAGGTCGCCGTCTCGTCGGGCAGCGCCACGCCGGCCTGTTCGAACAGCGTCGCGTTGGCGAAGCCGCCGGTAAGCGTCAGCTGCGTCATGAAGCCGGTGATGGCGTCGGAGCCGTCGGGCCGCATCCAGTCCAGCGTGTTCCCGAAATTCTCGTCCCAGTATTCCGGGTCCGACAGATGCGGACGCAGGTCGAGCCAGTGACCGGCGAGCTCCTTGATGTTCGTCACGCGGGCGATGTCGGGCCCCTGGCCGGCCTCGAGCTGGATCGGCAGCTGCTCCTGGATGACCTGGTAGGCGACGTTGTCGAGGGTGATGTTGATGTCGGGGTTGTCCTGCATGAACCGGTCGAGCAGGTCCTGGATGACCTCGCCCTCGACGCCGTCGGAATACCACATGATGCGCACGTCGCCGGCGAACGCACTGGTCGATGCGAGCACACCGGCGGCAGCACCCGCCAGCAGGGCTTTCTTCATTCTCATTTCGTCTCCTCCGTTGTTACAGAACGATAGCCGTTCGATTGAAGTAATGCCTCCCGCCGCCTCAGGCGGAATGCGCCGATCGCTCCTCCGCCAGTTGATGAGCCGGGAAGCGCTTTGCCTCTCCCTCTACGGTCCAGCTTGATGGATCGAGGATCCGACCCTCGGCGGCAACCCGCGCATCGGGAAGGAAGCGCACGCTGCCGTATTGCGGGTCCTCCACGACAAGCACGCCGTCGTTCCTCTCCCTCGCCGACAGCCCGGCAAGTGCCGCGTCGAACGTATCGAGCGTGGCGAAGCCGCTCCGCTCGCCCAGGCGCACGATCCACATCGTGCGGCGGCCCTCGGCGCGGAGCTCGCAGCCTGCGGTCGGGCCGCTCGTCACTTCGGTCAGCGGCGAGTCCGCGCTCACGCGGACGAAGGCGTCACCCGCCTCGGCCACCGCCGCATTCGCGCCGATGCGCGATGCATCGAATGCACCGCGCGGGAACCATGCATGGGTGAAGCCGGGCTGCTCGTCCGCGCAGTCGAACCGCACGACGGCGAGAGCCTTGTACTGCTGGACACGCGGAAGCGTGCCGGAGCCGCCCCAGTAGGACGGGCGCCCGAAGCCGGACTGGAGCACCTCGCCCGGATGGTTGATCCAGCACTGCGCGTCGGGATTTTCGCCGAGCCGTAGATGCAGGACAGTCTCCTGATAGCCCCACTCGTTCCACCGGTAGCCGGCCGCGCTGCCCATCGCGTGGTCGCGGGTCTTGTAATGGTAGAGCCGCGCGAAGCGGTCGTGCCCCTGAGCGAACGTCCACTCCCAGGCACCGCCGTCGGCCACCGAGCCGATCGCGGCGAGGCCGGCCGGAACTTCCAGCCCATGATCGCGCAGGCACAGCGCCAGCAGCGGCAGCGCATGGAAACGGGTGCCGTAGCTCCCCTTGCCCCAGAGCATGCGGCAGATGCCGGAAAGCTCGAGCGACCGGGCGGCGCGCAGCGAGTGCTCGTACGAGCGGCCCTGCGCGCCCGTCAGGGCGCCGTGATGGGCGGAGCGTGCGACGATCTCCATGAGGCGAACGATGGCCTTGCCCGCCTGCTCCGAAATGTCGGCGTCCGGCGCCAGCGCGTAGAGCGCGCAGAGGCCCTTCAGATCAATCGGGAAGTAAGGCGCCGAGTTGAACTCAGCCATTTCCCACGTCTCGAAATGGTCGAGCCAGGCGCGCACGCGTGCGGCGCCGACGGCAGCCTGCGCACGGCCGCTCCGCCCCGAGCGCACGAACCGCGCGTTGGGAAACATCCCGCCCGCGAGATAGGCGGCCGTGTGGAAGAGGAGCGCGTGGTTCTCCGAGAAGTACCACTGCACGTCGTTGCCGGGCTCGTCCATCCAGTAGCGATAGCCGAGGACGGCCTCGTCGATCCGCTGACGCAGCGCTGCCTCGATGGCGTCGCCGTAGACCTTGCGGCACCACAGAAGCGGCACCAGCGCAAAATCGGCGCAGTCGTGGCAATCCTCGATCGCCGGAAGCGCGCGGGCGATCATCGCATCCGTCTCGGAGCCCTGGATATCGATGGCGAGGCGAGCAAGCGCGCGGACCGTGTCCGCCTCGGCACGGTGCGCCACCTCGCGCAGCGCTTCGTCGATCCGCGCCGGCAATGTATCGGGCGCCGCGCCCTGACGCCGTGCGTGGCATATCTCGACGCCGAATACACGCGAGACCGAATAGCCGCCGACGCTCAGCGTCACTTCGAACTGGCGGAAGTCGGCCGGCAGCTCCTCGGTGTCTGCGACGGGGATACGCGTCTCGCCGGCCGCCAGGCTGTGCTCGAAGCGCAGCGGCGCCTCCAGCGAGATGAAGTCACCCGCAACCTCGACCGCGAGCCGCGCGTCGAAGGGCAGGGCGGCGCCGCTGAGGAGCGCCACCTCGCCCCCATCGTACGCCGGCCGCTCGAAACGCATGCCGTCGAGCGCCGCTTCCATCGTGTCCGCGACAGCGCCCTCAACGGGGATGGGCAGCGCGAGGGCGCTGCGCGGACCGGACAGGTAATCGAGCTGGAAGTAATAACGAGCATCGCGCTCGGCGAGATCGTCGAACCAGACGCGGAGCACGTTGCGGCCGGCGCTCAGCGCGACGCGGATGTTCTCGGCGGATTCGAGGTTTCGCTCGTAGGGCGCCATCCATCCCGCTTCGCTTCCGTTGACGAAGAGGATCGCGCCGCCGCAGGTGCGCAGCCTGAACGCCGCCTCTCCCCCCGACGCCGCCTCGATCGTCGTCTCCGCCCATGTGCCGAGCGCCGTCGGCCGGAACCAGAAGCCCGAAAGGTCGACGCGCGGCGACCCGAAGGGAAGCCACGCACGATCCGTCGTCGGCTCGGCCGTCACCCGGGGACGCCGGCCGCGCCGCTCGCCCGCGAACGCCGTGCGGCAGGGATATTCGTGCGGGATGAAGTTCTTGTGACGGGTCAGGAAGAAGAACGGGTCCATCTCGCCTTGCATCGGCTGGTCCGCCACGTCGTAGCGGTTTTCCACGGTCCGGCCGAGTTGCCAGTAGACGATGGGTTCGCCGGGCGCGAGCGGCCGGCGCAGCGCGAAATCCGGGGCGACGCGTTGGGCGGCGGCGGTCATCCGCGGGCCTTCACCGCGACCGGGTCGACACTGCCAGAACCCTGCATCACGCCATCTCCGGCCGTCCGCCTTGGGACGGAACTCTCACACAGCCGATTTGCCCGCTCAACGTGAAACTTCTCGCGGGCCCGCGCAGGCGCCCCCGCCCCCGCCGTCATGATCGAGGGTGCTCGATGAGCGTTCAACGGCGTTCGCCTTTTCCAAGCGGCGTCGCCGGCATACCGTCGGGCACGCGCCCGTAGACGTGCGGCAACGAACAGGTCTTGAGACTCGGCAGCACTTTCGTGCCGAAGTGGCGGCATTCGTCGAGGTGCGGGTAGCCGGAGAAGATGAAGGCGCGGATGCCCATCCTCCTGTAGTCCTCGATCTCCGAGAGCACCTGGTCGGCCGAGCCGACCAGCGCCGCGCCGCAGCCAGAGCGCGCGCGGCCGATGCCGGTCCACAGATGCGGCTCGACATAGCCTTCCGCATCCGCGAGATCGCGGTTCTTCGCCTGATGGGCCACGCCCAGCGACCGGGCGTCGAGCGCGCGCTCGCGGATCGTCTGGCCCTGCGCGTCGTCGAGCTTCGAAACGAGCTCGCGCGCATACTCCTTCGCTTCCGCCTCCGTGTCGCGCACGATCATGTGGACGCGCAGCCCGTAGTCGAGCGTGCGCCCGTGCTTGGCCGCGCGCTCGTGCACCGCCTTCATGCGGCCGGCGAGCGCCTCCTTCGTCTCCGGCCACATCAGGTAGACGTCGCACTGCTCGGCGCACAGCTCGATCGCGTCGGGCGAGTAACCGCCGAAATAGAGCAGCGGCCCGCCGTTCTGCTGGTAGGGCTTGGCGGGCGCGGCGGAGACCCCGCTGAAGCGGTAGACCTCGCCCTCGAAGTCGATCTCGTCCCGCGTCCAGGCCTGCCGCAGGATCTGCACCACCTCGCGCGAGCGCCGGTAGCGGTAGGCGCTGTCGGCGCTCTCGCCGGGAAAGTCCGACGAGATGACGTTCACCGTCAGGCGGCCTTCGAGCATGTGGTCGAGCGTGGCGATTGTCCGCGCCAGCATGATGGGCTGCATCTCACCGCAGCGCACCGCCGCGAGAAGGTTGATCCTGCTCGTGATCGGGGCGCAGCCGGCGACGAAGCTCAGCGTGTCCTGGCCCACCTGGTAGGAGGACGGGCAGAGTATGTTGCGGAAGCCGTGCTCCTCCGCCGTTCTGACGATCTCCGAGCAATGCGCCCAGCTGGAGCGCAACGCGCCGTCCGGCACGCCGAGATAGCGATAGTCGTCGGAGCAGAGCGCGGCGAACCAGGCGACCTCCGTGGCATCGAGATCTTCTGACGTGATCGGCACGACGCTCATGGCAGGCCTTCGGAAGCGGCGTGGCCAATATCGTCCCGGCGCCGCTTTTTCGTTTGCGTAGCACCCGTTTCCATGTAGATCAATACTGTATCAATTCTCTCGAAGGCCGCCGGGTCAGCGGATATGAAAGCGAAACAGGCGGGACACGAGCCGGGCCAGTTGCGGGGGCCGCTGCCCGTGCACATGCAGGTCAGCGAGATGCTGATCCGCGAGATCGCCTCCGGCCGGCTGGCTAACGGCGAGCGCCTGCCGCCAGAACGCGACATGGCGGCCCGTCTCGGCATTGCCGTGGGCACGTTGCGCCGGGCGCTTCGCGACCTCACGGAAAAGGGCCTGCTGGAGCGCATCCAGGGTTCCGGCAACTACGTTCGTGCGCGGCCTGGCCTGCAGGGCGTCTACGCGTTCTTCCGGATCGAGAAGGTCGAGGGCGGCGGCCTTCCGACGGCCGAGGTCCTTTCCGTCGACACGCTGGCCAAGCCGAAGGACCTGCCGGATTTCGGCTCGTCGGGCCGGGCTCACCGCATCCGCCGGCTGCGGAAGCTGGACGGCGCGCCGGCCGCAATCGAGGAGATATGGCTCGACGGCAGCAGAGCCGCACGCCTCGCGCCCGAGGACCTGTCGGAATCGCTCTATTTGCATTACCGCAACGCGCTCGGCTTCGAGATCGTACGCACCGACGACCGGGTCGGAATCGCCGATGTCCCCGGCTGGGCTCCGGTGGAGTTCGCGCTCCAACCAGGTGTTGCCGCCGGGTTCGTCGAGCGCATCGGCTGGGCAAACGACGGCGCGGCCGCCGAATACTCGCGGAACTGGTTCGACCCGGCGACGGCGCGCTACGTCGTGCGGACAGGCTAGGGAAGGGCGCAGGCTTGGGCGGCATGAAGATCGGCTACGGCATCATAGGCTGCGGCATGATGGGCCGCGAGCACATCCGCAACATCGCCCTCGTCGAGAACGCGCGCGTTGCTGCTATCCTCGAGCCGGACCGCGGCATGAGGGACGAAGCGCTTCGGCTTACGCCCGGCGCGCGTGCCGCCGCCTCCATTGAGGGCCTGCTCGCCGGCGCGGACGTGGACTGCGTTCTGATCGCCAGCCCCAACTTCCGCCACCTCGAACAGCTCGAGGAGATCGCCGCGATCCGGCCGCTGCCGGTGCTGGTCGAGAAGCCGCTCTTCACCGACGCCGCAGACGCGCCGCGCGTTGCGGCGCTCCGCGAACGGTTGCCGCTTCTGTGGGTGGCGATGGAGTACCGCTACATGCCGCCGGTGGCGAGGTTCATCGCCGACGCGGCAGAGGCTACCGGTGGAATCAGCATGCTGACCGTCCGCGAGCATCGCTATCCGTTCCTGAAGAAGATCGGCGACTGGAACCGCTACAATCGCAACACCGGCGGGACCTTCGTGGAGAAGGGGTGCCACTTCTTCGACCTGATGCGCCTGATCCTGAAATCGGACCCGGTGCGCGTCATGGCGAGCGGCGGTCAGGCGATCAATCATCTCGACGAGCGCTACGGCGAGGAGATGCCCGACGTCTGGGACCACGGCTTCGTGCTCGTTGACTTTCAGAACGGCACCCGCGCCATGCTGGAGCTGTGCATGTTCGCCGAGGGGAGCCGCTATCAGGAAGAGCTCTCGGCGGTCGGCTGGAACGGCAAGATCGAGTGCCTCGTGCCCGGTCCGTCGCGGTTCTGGCTGGCGGACCTCGGCGAGCCGCCCGTGCCGCAGGTCATCGTGAGCCCGCGCCATCCGCAGGGGCCGCGCATCGTCGACATCCCGGTCGATCCCGAGCTTCTCGCCGCCGGCGATCACAACGGCTCTACCTTCTATCAGCATCGCCGCTTCAGCGACGCGCTCCGGCGGGATCGCGCAGTGGAGGTGACGATCGACGACGGCTGGTGGGCAGTCGTCATGGGGCTCGCCGCGCACCGGTCGGCGCGCGAGGGCCGCGCCGTCGAGCTTGCCAGGGAATTCCAACTGCCAGGTTGAATTGTCGTCGCCTCATGGCAAGCGCGACTGAGCGCTCAGCCGTTCGCGGGAAGGCGAGCCGGTAACCACGGGCGCAAACCAGGGCACGAACCGGCAGCATCCGGCGAGCATGGCGTTCGACGCCTCGCCGTCGTAGGCTGCGGACGCCATAAGGTGCCGCGCGAGGCTGATCGCACGATGCGGCGCAAAAGGGGGAGGGCATGGGAATCGTCACCGACGTCGGCCTGCCGCTGGCCCTCGCCTTCATCATGTTCGCGCTCGGGCTCAGCCTCGTCGCCGACGATTTTCGCCGCGTGGTGCGTCAGCCGGGCGACTTCCTCGTCGGCGCCCTGTCGCAGGTCGTGCTGCTGCCGGTCGTCGCCTTCATCATCGTTTCGCTTTGGCCGCTCCGTCCCGAGCTCGCTGTCGGCGTCATGATCATCGCGGCTGCGCCCGGGGGCGCGACCTCCAACGTGATAACCGCCTTCGCGCGCGGCGATGTGGCGCTCTCCATCTCGCTGACCGCCGTCATCAGCCTCCTTGGCGTCGTCACCATCCCGTTCGTCGTCGCCTTCGCGCACGCGACCTTCGTCGGCGGCGGCACGGAAGACGTTTCCATTCTTGGCACCGCGGTCAGCGTCTTCCTCATCGTCACCGTCCCTGTCCTGATCGGCATGGCGGTTCGCCGCTTCGCGGAGACCTTCGCGCTCGGCTTCGAGCCGCTCGCACGGCGCATCTCCATCGCGCTGTTCGTGCTCGTCCTCGCCGGCGCGGTCCTGCAGGAGAGGGAATACGTCGTCGCCTACTTCGCCGAGGCCGGTCTGGTGACTCTCGTCCTCAATGTCGTGATGATGGCGCTCGCTTTCGCGCTCGCCTCGCTTGTCGGCTCCGGTCCGCGCCAGCGCATCGCCATCTCCATCGAGTGCGGGCTGCAGAACGGCACTCTGGCGATCGCCGTGGCGACGCTGCTCTTCGGCGGCGGCGCATACGTCATCCCTGCGGCGACCTACAGCCTCACCATGTTTGCCACCGCCCTCATCTTCGTTGCGCTGGTGCGCCGCGCTGCGCCGGACGGGACGGCTCCCGCCCGCGCGCAGCCCTGACCGGCGGTCCCTTAACGGTTCGGTAACCAGCCCGTCCGGGCGGGCGGTGTGCAAGGGAACGCGTTCCGCCGGGCGGGATTTGAACCGGTATCGAGGGAGCCGAGCGAGATGCGATTTCTGGCATGGCTGAAGGAGAGGCTCCGCAGCGACCGCCGCCCGGTGCCGCGCCGGGGCCGCCCCGCAAGGCAGGTGCTGAGCGAGCGGCAGGAGGCGGGCGGCGACGATCGCGGCCGCTACGGCTTCGGTCGCCGGGCGCACCGGCCCGACCCGAAGGGCCACTACCGTTTCGACAACGACGCGAATTATCAGGCGCACCGTCGCGACGGCTGAACGGTTCCTCGACCGCCTCGGGGGAAGATAAGAAGGTTGTCCACCATCCGGCGCCCACCCGGGACTCGAGCGCTCGACTTCGCCGCGCATTATCGTCATTCTCCGGTTGGATTCGGAGAGGTGCATGGGGGCCGGCCGCACCACGATCTCTGCCCTTGCGCTCGCGGCGCTCGCCGCGGGCTGCTCGCTTTCGGGCTCGGGAGAGTCCGGCGCAGTCCGCACCGGCAGCATCGAACGGCGTGAGGAGCCCGCGCCCGCGCCGTCGCTCGCCGCCTTCGAGGCGACCGACCTCGCCACCGGCCTCACCTGCGCCGGCAGCTACAATCCGCTCGAGAACCGCCCGACCTTCTCTGCCTCGGTCGTCTGCGACGACGGGCGCATGGGCAAGGTCACGGCCGCCCGCTCGCGCGGCCTGAGCGGCACCGGAACGCTCGCGCTCTCCGACGGGTCGGAGGGCAGCGTAGCGCTGAGGATCCTCAGCGCGCGCGAATCCGAAGCGCCGCCCGCCGCCGCCAACCAGCTGCCGCCGCCCGACCCCTCGACCTACCTCCGGTGATCGCGCGGATAGCGGCACTTGGCGAGGGGACAGCTCACCTCTAATGCGCCTCTTCCCAATTGTCCGCCGCGCGCGCATCCACATGCAGCGGCACCTTGAGCTGCACGGCCGGGAGCGCCGCGCCCTCCATCACCTTGCGGATCACCGGGATCGTGTCCTCAACCTCCTCGTCGGGCACCTCGAAGACAAGCTCGTCGTGCACCTGCAAGAGCATGCGCGCGCGGAGGCTGGACTCGGCCAGCACTTCGTCCATGCGGATCATGGCGCGGCGGATTATGTCGGCGGCCGAGCCCTGGATCGGCGCGTTGATCGCCGCGCGCTCCTGGAAGGCGCGCAGGCTCGGCTGCGAGGCGCGGATGTCGGGATAGTACGCGCGCCGCCCGAACAGCGTCTCCACGTAGAGGTGCTCGCGGCAGAAGCTCTTGCGTGAGTCCATGTAGTCGCGGATGCCGGGGAAGCGCTCGAAGTAGCGGTTGATGTAGTCGGCCGCCTCGCTCCGCGGGATGCCGAGCTGCGCCGCCAGCCCGAAGGCGGAGATGCCGTAGATGATGCCGAAGTTGATCGCCTTGGCGCGGCGGCGGATCGACGGGTCCATGCCGTCCACCGGCACGCCGAACATCTCCGACGCCGTCGTCGCGTGGATGTCCATGCCGTCGGCGAACGCCTTCGTCAGCTGCGGGATGTCTGCGGCGTGCGCCAGCACGCGCAGCTCGATCTGGCTGTAGTCCGCCGAGACGAGCTTCCATCCCTCCTCCGCGATGAAGGCGCGGCGTATGCCGCGGCCCTCCTCGGTGCGGACCGGGATGTTCTGCAGGTTCGGCTCCGACGAGGATAGCCGCCCCGTAGAGGTGGAGGCGAGCGCATAGGCGGTGTGCACGCGCCCCGTCTCGGGGTGGATATAGCCCGGCAGCGCGTCGGTGTAGGTCGACTTCAGCTTGGTGAGCTGCCGCCAGTCCACGATCTTCTGGGCGATCGGCACGCCTTCCGCGGCGAGATCCTCCAGCACCTTCACGTCGGTGGCCCACTGGCCGGTGCGGGTCTTCTTGCCGCCGGTCAGCCCCATCTCGCCGAACAGGATGTCGCCAAGCTGCTTGGTGGAGCCGATGTTGAAGCTCTTGCCGGCGATCTCGTAGATCTCAGCCTCCACCGCGCCGGCCTTCTGCGCGAACGTGCCGGAGAGGCGCGACAGTATCTGCCGGTCGACCTTGATGCCGCGCCGCTCCATCCTCGCCAGCACCGGCACCAGCGGCCGCTCCAGCCGCTCGTAGACGCGCGTCACGCGCTCCGCCGGCAGGCGCGGCTTCAGCGTCGACCACAGCCGCAGCGCAATGTCGGCGTCCTCCGCCGCGTATTGCGTCGCCCGCTCGATCGGCGCCTGCGCGAAAGTCAGCTTGTCGCGCCCGGTCCCGACGACGTCCTTCAGCGCGATCGGCTCATGACCCAAATGGTCGCCTGAGAGCGCCGCGATGTGATGCCCGTGCCGCCTCAGCCCCGCCTCCAGCGCGTAGGAGATGAGCATCGTGTCGTCGATCGGCGCCATCTCGATCCCGTGGCGCGACAAAAGCAGCCAGTCGTCCTTGATGCTCTGCCCGACCTTCAGGACCGCCGGGTCCTCCAGCAGCGGCTTCAGCGCCGCGAGCGCGTCGTCGAGCGCGATCTGGTCCGGCGCCAGCCCGTCGCCGAACATGTCGCCGTCGCCGCCGCGGTGGCCGAGCGGGATGTAGCAGGCGAAGCCCGGCTCCAGCGCCAGCGCGATGCCGCAGAGCTCCGCCTGCATCGGCCCGGCGCCGGCCATCTCCGTCTCTATGGCGACGAGCCCGTGCTCGCGCGCCGCGTCCACCCAGCGCCGCAGATCCTCCAGCGTCCGCACGCAGTGATACTTCTCCACCTCGAAGGTCGAGGCGAGCGCCTGGTCCCGGCGCCGCTCGGCGAGCGCTTGCGGCGTCCCGAGCGACGCAACCGCGGCCCCGTTCCCGGCCCGCGTTGCTTTTCCTTTTGCCTCATCCTGAGGTGCAGGCCGCGCAGCGGTCTGCCTCGAAGGGCCGCC
>CAZMJQ010000280.1:0-6997 GCA_964566475.1 uncultured Propylenella sp.
GCCGCCGGCGGGTGGCTGAAACCGGGGGCGGTTTGCGTCCTGGAGGAGCGGAGCGATTTCATCGTCGCCCTGCCGGACGGCTTTGAAGCCCTGGAGCGACGCGGAGCAAGCGACAGCCAGCTAGTGCTGATGCGTTGGCAGGCAGCCTAACGCCGTCCAAACAGCCGCTCCACATCGGCCAGCTTCAGCTCCACGTAGGTGGGGCGGCCGTGATTGCACTGGCCCGACTGCGGCGTCGCCTCCATTTCGCGCAGGAGAGCGTCCATCTCCTCGGGCTTGAGGCGCCGGCCGGCGCGCACCGAGCCGTAGCAGGCCATGGTCGCGGCGACATGGTCGAGCTGCTCCGCGAGCCGCGTCGAGTGATCCCACTCGGCGAGATCGTCGGCGATGTCACGGATGAGCGCCGCGGCGTCCACCTCGCCGAGCATGGCCGGCGTCTCCGACACCGCCACAGCGCCCGGCCCGAAGGGCTCCACCACGAGCCCCACGTCCCTCAGCTCCTCGGCGCGGGCGGCGAGCCGCTCCACGTCGTCGCGCGGCAGCTCCACTACCTCGGGGATCAGCAGGATCTGCCGCGCGATCGTCTTGCCGTGAAGCGCGGCCTTCAGGCGCTCGTAGACGATCCGCTCATGCGCGGCATGCTGGTCCACGATGACGAGGCCGTCATCGGTCTGGGCCACGATGTAGTTGGCGTGGATCTGCGCCCGCGCCGCGCCGAGCGGGCGGCCAAGCGCCGCCTCGTCTGGCACAGGGCCGCTCGCGCGGGCGTCGCCTGACGGGCGATCCATGACAGCGAACGCCGCCTGCTCCTCCTCGCCGAAGCCGAAGGGAGCCGGCGCCGCCCATCCCTGCCATCCGGCCTGCCCGTTGCCGGAATTCGCCGGCCCCGTTGTCCCGGGCCGGAATGCGGCGGCGGTCGCCGCGGCGACGCTGGAAGCCGCGCGGAACCCCTCACCCGTCAGAGCGTCGCGGATGGCGCCCACGATGAGGCCGCGCACCAGGCCTGGATCGCGGAACCGCACCTCGAGCTTTGCCGGGTGCACGTTGACGTCGAATTCCGCCGGGTCGAGATCGAGGAAGAGCACCGCCACGGGAAAGCGGTCGCGCGCCAGCACGTCCGCGTAGGCCGCGCGGAGCGCGCCGGTGAGCAGCGGATCGCGCAGCGGCCGTCCGTTCACGAACATGAACTGCTGCAGCGAGTTGGCGCGGTTGAAGGTCGGCAGGCCGGCAAGCCCGGAAAGGCGCACCCCCTCGCGCTCCGCATCGAGCGGCATCGAATTCTCGACGAAATCCTTGCCCATGACGTCGGCGACGCGCCGGCGGAGCGCACCCTCACCATCCTGGGCCGCATACTCGACCGGGAGGCGGTCGGCGCCCGACAGCGTGAAGCGCACGTGCGGATGCGCGAGCGCCAGCCGCTGCACCGCGCCCGCCACGGCGTTCGCCTCGGCACGGTCGGAGCGCAGGAACTTGAGCCGCGCCGGCGTGGCGAAGAAGAGCTCCCGCACCTCGATCTGCGTGCCGGCGACGCGGCTCGCCGGCTGAGGCTCGCCGAGCCTCCCGCCCTCCACTTCGATCGACCAGGCGTGGTCTTCCCGCGCATGGCGCGACTGGATCGAGAGTCGCGCCACGGCGCCGATCGATGCGAGCGCCTCGCCGCGAAAACCGAGCGTCGCGACCGCGTCCAACACGTCGCCGTCAAGCTTGGACGTGCAGTGGCGCGCGACCGCGAGCTCCAGGTCATCGCGCCCCATGCCCTCGCCGTCGTCGGAGACCCTGACGAGACTCTTGCCGCCCCCCGCAGTCACGACGTCGATCCGCGAGGCGCCGGCGTCGAGCGCGTTCTCGACGAGCTCCTTGACCACGCTCGCCGGGCGCTCAACCACCTCGCCGGCGGCGATGCGGTTGATGACATGGTCGGGCAGACGGCGGATCGGCACGCGCTACGGTCTCTCGTGAGGGAGCGAATCCGTTGGATTGTCGGTCAAAAAGGGATTCCGGGAAAGCCTAGCGGCGCTCGCCCATCAGCCAGCGGAGCCATCCGCCGCTTCCGCTGCCGGTGTTTATGTTCTCGAACTCCGCCGGCGCCGTCGCCGCGGGGGCGCGATACTCGTTCGGCGGATCCGTGAGGTAGCGGCGCTCGGTACGGCCGTAGCCTTTCGATTCGGCCAGCGCCTGCTGAAACTGCTGGCGCTGCTGCCGGCTGTGGACGATGTCGTAGGGCGATCCCGTCGACGTGCGCTGCTGACGAGGCGTGTCGGGGAGCGCCCCTGCAAGCGGCCTCAGACGACGGTACTCCGCCTGGCTGCCCCCGGCGCGAACATCCTCGTCGTTGTTGCCGCGCAGCGCGGCGACCCGCTCGTCCGGATCGATCGGCCAGTCGGGCGACGCCGCGGAGGCGGTCTCCGAGGGGGAAGGAAGCTGCCCGGACGACGGCGGCATAACCAGGGGCGCGCGCGGCTGGTACTCGATGGGCTCCTTCTTCTCGTTGGAGAGAAAGCCGCCCGTCACCTCCCGGAAGAGCGCCATCTCAGGCGCTTCTCCCGTTCCGTAGGTGGCCGTCGGCGAGCAGCCGGCCAGCCACACCGAAAGAACCAGGCCCGCTGCGATCCATCTCACCGGAGAAATCACCCGACGATTCATGCCCAAACCCTTCGAATCCGCGCTCTATAGCATGAACCGGCGCTGCGCGCGACCGCCCCGGCGCGGGCAGGTCTCACGCTTCCATGGCCATTTCGCGGCGCTCCAGCACCCAGGAAAGCACCAATCCAACCACCCCCGCCACTATCCAGACATCCGCGATATTGAAGACGTACCACTCGAAGCGTCCCGCGTGCAGGAGGAAAAAGTCCGCCACCGCTCCATGCACTAGGCGGTCGACCACGTTCGACAGCGCGCCCGCTATGACTAGGCCGAGCGAAAGTGCGGCGAGCACGCCCCGCGTCGACCACAGCCACCAGCTAAAGAGCAGACCGCCTCCGATCCCGACCGCAACGAGCAGCCAGCGGCCCAGCTCGTGGTCCTGCTGGAGCAGCCCGTAGCTGATGCCGCGGTTCCACACCATCACCAGGTCCAGAAAAGGCGCAACGGCGATGCGACCCTTCTCCTCGATGGCGAAGGGGCCGAGCATCCAGGCCTTGACGGCCTGGTCGACGGCGATTCCCAGGATGGCGACGGCAAAGCCGGCCAGCCGCGCCTTTCGTGCCATCGCCTATTCTGCCGCCTGTCTTGCGGCGTCGTATTCGCGCATCGCCTCCGCGTCGCGCGGCGTGAGCTCGGGGTATTCCGGATCGGAGCCGACCTCCCCGGAGTACTTCCACGACCGCGCGCACTTGCGCCCCGGCGCGCGCTCAACCACGACCGCCGCCTCCGCCTCCTGGGCAAGACGGAACGCCGAGTCGGGCGCCAGCGCATAGGGCCGCACCTCGAAGCCGGAGGTGATGCAGATCTCCGCCATGTCGACGCCATCCAGCGCGGCCAGTAGATCGGGATCGGACGCGAAGAGGACGGGACGGGCCTCCAGCGAGGCACCGATGTCCTTGCGCATGCGCGCCTCCTCCAGCGCGCCGAGCGCCACACGCCGCAGCGCGTAGACGCGCTCCCATTTCGCCTCGAGTGCCTTGTCGCGCCAGCTCTCCGGAACCAGCGGGAAGAGCTCCAAGTGCACGGAGCCCGAGGCGCCGTGGCGCTCCATCCACGCCTCCTCGCAGGTAAACGGGAGCATTGGCGCCAGCCAGCGCACGAGGCATTCGAACAACCGGTCGATGACGGCAAGCGCTGCGTGGCGCGCCGGCGAGGACGCGGGATCGCAGTAGAGCCGGTCCTTGCGGATGTCGAAATAGAACGCCGAGAGGTCGACCGTCATGAAGTTGAACAGCGCGAAGAAGGCGCGCTTGAAGTCAAACGCGTCGTAGGCGTCGCGAACTAGCACGTCGAGCCTCGCCAGCTTCGAGAGCATCAGCCGGTCCAGCTCCGGCAGCTCCGCCTCGTTCAGCCGGAACTCCGGGCGGTAATGCGCCAGCGACCCGAGCATCCAGCGCAGCGTATTCCTGAGCTTGCGGTAGGAATCGACGTTGGTCTTGAGTATCTCGGGACCGATCCTGAGGTCCTCGGCATAGTCGGTGGAGACCACCCAGAGCCGCAGGATGTCGGCGCCCGACTGCTCGATCACCTGCTGCGGCGTGACCTGGTTGCCGAGCGACTTCGACATCTTGCGGCCGTCCTCGGCCATGACGAAGCCGTGGGTGAGCACCGCGTCGTAGGGCGCGCGGCCGCGCGTGCCGCAGCTTTCCAGAAGAGAGGAATGGAACCAGCCGCGGTGCTGGTCGGAGCCCTCCAGGTAGAGCGAGGCAGGCCATTTCAGGTCCGGGCGGGTTTCCAGCACGAAGGCGTGCGTGGAGCCGGAATCGAACCAGACGTCGAGGATGTCGTCGACCTTCTCCCATTTGGAGACATCGTCGACCAGGCCAGATAGGAAACGCTCCCTCGCTCCGTCGGCGAACCAGGCGTCTGCGCCCTCCACCCGAAACGCCTCAACGATGCGAGCAATCAGCTCGTTCGACCACGGGTACTCCGCGCTCGGGACAACATCGTCGAAGCTGTTCGAATGCGGGTCGACACAGCGAAACACCGTGATGGGAACGCCCCACGCCCGCTGCCGTGATAGCACCCAATCCGGCCGGTGCTCGATCATGCCGCGGAGCCGGTTCTGGCCGCTCGCGGGCACGAAGCGCGTGTCGGCGATCGCCTTCAGCGCGCGCGCGCGCAGCGTGTCGCCCGGGCCGTCGATGTCGCGGTCCATGTGGATGAACCATTGCGGCGTGTTGCGGAAGATGACCGGCTTCTTCGAACGCCAGGAATGCGGGTACTGGTGCTTGAGGCGGCCGCGCGCGATCAGCATGCCGACGCTTGTCAGCGCCTCGATGACCGCGGCGTTGGCGTCGCCCTTCTCGCCGGCCTCGGTGATCACCTGGCGATCCTCGAAGCCCGGCGCGTCGGACGTGAAGCGTCCGTCGGCGGCCACCGTATAGGGGATCGTAGTATCGACGCCGCTATCCTCCAGCTCGCGCCGGTGCTCCATCCAGATGTCGAAGTCCTCGCGGCCGTGCCCCGGCGCGGTGTGGACGAAGCCGGTCCCGGCCTCCTCCGTGACGTGCTCGCCGGCCAGCAGCGGCACGTCGAAAGCGTAGCCGCCAAGCCCGGCGCCACGGAGCGGGTGCGCCACGACCATCGTGTCGAAGTCAGCGACCGGAACCGCGCCGACCTTCTCGTACGCCTCCACGCGCGCCTGCTTCATGACGTCGGCGGCAAGCGCGGCGGCAAGCACGTATTTGTCGCCGGGCTTCGCCCAGTTGCCCTCCGGCGCCTCCGTCACTTCGTAGAGGCCGTAAGCGATGCGCCGCGAATAGCTCACCGCGCGGTTGCCGGGGATGGTCCAGGGCGTGGTCGTCCAGATGACCACCGATGCTCCGCGCAGAGTGCGGGGGCCGGATGTCACCGGAAACTTCACCCACACCGTGTCGGAGGTGTAGTCGTGATACTCGACTTCCGCTTCCGCCAGCGCGGTCTTCTCCACCACCGACCACATGACGGGCTTGGAGCCGCGGTAGAGCTGGCCCGACTTGGCGAACTTCATCAGCTCGGCGGCGATCGTCGCCTCCGCCGCGTTGCCCATTGTCGTGTAGGGGTTCTCGAAGTCGCCGACGACCCCGAGGCGCTTGAACTCCTCCGTCTGCACGCCCATCCAGTGGCGGGCGAAGTCGCGGCATTGGCGGCGGAACTCGATGATCGGCACCGCGTCCTTGTCGTGCCCCTTGGCGCGGTACTCCTCCTCGATCTTCCACTCGATCGGCAGGCCGTGGCAGTCCCAGCCGGGCACGTAGTTGGAATCGTAGCCGGCCATCTGCTTGGAGCGCGTCACCACATCCTTGAGGATCTTGTTGAGACCCGTGCCGATGTGGATGTTGCCGTTGGCGTAGGGCGGACCGTCGTGGAGGATGTACTTCTCGCGCCGCTTCGCCGCCTCGCGCTGGCGGCGGTAGATGTCCATCTCTTCCCAGCGCTTGAGGATCTCCGGCTCGCGCTTAGGCAGGCCGGCGCGCATGGGAAAACCGGTTCTCGGGAGGAACAGCGTCTCGGAATAGTCGCGGCCGGATGCGGCCTTCTTCTCGCTCATCGTCTCGCCTTAAGGGCCTGAACACGTGGAATGAGGCGTCGCCGCCAGCGCGGCGCACGGCCGTCCCGGCCCCTCAGAGCGAGGCCGGGCGAATAATTCGCGAAAGCGCCTCAACGCATGCCATGCCGGGCTTTTAGCGGAGGGGGACCGGCATGGAAAGGTGTTCTGCAACCACTCGTGCTGATCGGTGTGGCGCTTGCCCCGCGAAGCGGATAGACGCGCCGTCATGATGGGGCCCTCGGCGATTCTGCGGTCGATGTACGACTGGACCATGCGGCTCGCGGCGACGAAGAACGCCACGGGGGCTCTCGCCTTCGTCTCGTTCATCGAGAGCTCCGTCTTCCCTATCCCGCCGGACGTCCTGCTCATCCCGATGGTGATCGCCCGGCGCGCCAAGGCGTGGTGGCTCGCCTTTGTCTGCACGGCGGCTTCGGTCCTCGGCGGACTCCTCGGCTACGCGATCGGCGCGCTCCTCTTCGTGGCGGTCGCTGAGCCGATCCTGAGCTTTTACGGCTACTTGGAGAAGTTCGACGAGTTCGCCGATTACTACAATTCCTGGGGGGCCTGGGCCGTTCTGATCGCAGGCGTAACCCCCTTCCCGTTCAAGGTGATCACGATCGCGTCGGGCGCCACGCAGCTGTCGCTGGTCGTTTTCATCGTCGCCAGCCTGGTCGCGCGCGCCATCCGCTTCTTCGCCGTCGCAGGGCTGCTCTACTGGTTCGGCCCCCCGATCCGCACCTTCATCGAGGCGCGGCTCGGGCTGATGTTTACGCTCTTCATGGTGCTCCTGATCGGCGGCTTCGTGGTGGCGCGCTACGCCTT
>CAZMJQ010000281.1:0-8704 GCA_964566475.1 uncultured Propylenella sp.
GACGAGCCGCAGCTTGGCCCACTGCTCCTCCTCGCTCAACGCGTTGCCCTCCACCGTGCTTGCGAAGCCGCATTGCGGGCTGAGCGCGAGCTGATCGAGCGGCACGAACTTCGCCGCCTCGTCGATCCTGCGCTTGAGGTCGTCGGCGCTCTCCAGCACCGGCGTCTTCGATGATACGAGGCCGAGCACGATCGTCTTTCCTTTCGGCACGAAGCGCAGCGGCTCGAAGTTGCCCGCCCTGTCCGTGTCGTATTCCAGGAAGTAGCCGTCCATCTCGATCTCGTTGAAGAGCAGATCGGCCACCGGCTCGTAGCCGCCCTCAGCGACCCAGCCGCTGCGGAAGTTGCCGCGGCAGAGATGCATGCAGACCGTCATGCCGGATGGGCGGCCCTTGAGCGAATTGTTGATGAGCTTCGCATAGCGCGCCGGCAGCGCGTCGGGATCCTCGCCGGCCTTGCGCACCTGCTCCTTCAGCGCCGGATCGCAGAGATAGGCAAGGGTCGTCTCGTCGAACTGCAGGTATCGGCAGCCGGCCGCGCCCAGCGCGCCGATCTCTTCCGCATAGCCCTTGGCGAGGTCGCCGTAGAAGTCCTCCATGTCCGGATAGGAATCGCGATCGACGGCGGAGCGGCCGCCGCGGAAATGCATGAGGCTGGGGGAGGGGATGGTCAGCTTCGGCATGGCGCTACTGACCGATTGCAGGAACGCGAAGTCGTCGACGAATATCCCGTGGTCGTGGGTGAGCTTCCCCACGACATATGAGGCGGGCGGCTGCATCTCCAGATCGCCGGCGTCGGTATGGAAGCGTGCCTTGACCGCCGCCTGCCGCACCTCGACGTTGGAGAAACCGCTCAGGAAGTCGAGATGGAAGAAGGTGCGGCGGAACTCGCCGTCGGTCACGGCCTTGCAGCCGATCTCCTCCTGCTTGCGCACTACGTCCTTGATGGCCGCGTTCTCGCGCTCGCGCAGCTCGGCTTGCGATATCGCGCCGCTCTTGGCCTCCTCGCGCGCCTTGAGGAGCTCGGGCGGACGCAGGAAGCTGCCGACGTGATCGGCGCGGAATGGGGGTGTTCGTTCGGGCATCGCACTTCAGGCTCGGGCAGAGCGGCAGGATTCCGCAATCAGGCACTCTTGCATTCAATGGTTTGATCGAAGCGCCTGCGTCTGTCCCACAGGCTTGGGACTTCGGCGGCGCGAGTCGCGAAACCGTCACAGGCCGCTGGGACAGACAGCCTTGCGATGATCGCAGATGTGTCCGCAGGTGGAACACCAGACTCGCGCCGTCGAGACCCCCGTTCTGATCGTGGGCGCCGGGCCGATCGGGCTGTCCGTCGCAATGGACCTGGCGTGGCGCGGAATCGGCTGCGCGGCAGTCGACATGGGCGACGGATCGGTGGACCTCTCGCGCGGCGGAATGGTCGCGGCGAGGACCATGGAATACTACCGACGATGGGGCATCACGCCCCTCGTGCCGACCGCTGGCTTCCCGCAGGACTACGAGCTCGACATGGTCTACTGCACGGGGCTCGGCGGGCACCTCCTTGAGCGGGAGGAATATCCCTCGCAGCGCGGCCAGCCTCGTCCGCCGGAAAGCCCGGAGCAGCGCACCTGGTGCCCGCAGCTCTTCCTCGACCCCGTGGTGGCGCGCGCCGTGGCGGGGCGGCCGAATGCGAGGATGCTCTATCGCCACCGCTTCGAAAGCTACCAGGAGCGGTCCGACCATATCGTCGCCCGTGTTACGGGCATCGAGACAGGCGTGTCGTTCGATATCCGCTCGCGATACCTCGTGGCCGCCGACGGCGCGGCGAGCGGCATACGCGCGATGACGGGGATCGAGCAGGAGGGCAATCCGAACCTCGGATACTCCATCAACATCTATTTCCGCGCGCCCGACCTTCTGAAGCGGAGCCCCATGGGGGAGGCCGAGCGGTATATACTCGTCGGCCCTGACGGCACGTGGGGCAACATCACCGTCGTCGACGGCCGCGAGAACTGGCGCCTCACGGTGATGGCGGGCAAGGAGAAGGTCGATCTCGATGCCTTCGATCCGCGGGCCAAGGTGGCGCGCGCCATCGCAGACGAGTCCATCCCCTTCGAGGTGACGGCCGTCCGCCCCTGGCGACGGAGCGAGCTGATCTGCAAGACATTCCGGGCGGGCCGCGTGTTCCTCGCCGGCGACGCGGCGCACACAATGTCGCCCACCGGCGGCTTCGGCATGAACACCGGCGTCATCGACGCCGCGAATCTCGGGTGGAAGCTGGAGGCGGCTCTCGCGGGCTGGGCCGGCGAAGAGCTGCTTGATTCCTACACGTCGGAGCAGCGCCAGGTGGCGCTCCGCAACGCCGCCGCATCGACGCACAACTTCAATCTTTGGACCGAGGTGAAGGCCCTTTGCGGGCCGATCCTCGACGAGACGCCCGCGGGCGATGCGGCGCGCCGCGAGGTGGGCCGCCGCATGAAGCAAGGCCTCCGCATCGAATGGGAATGCCTCGGCGTGCAGCTCGGCTACCGCTACGAGGATTCCCCCATCTGCGTCTCCGACGGGACACCGCCCGTGCCCGACCCGATCTCCGAAGTGGTGCAGACGGCGCGGCCGGGCGCACGGGCGCCGCATGTCTGGCTCTCCGACGGGCGTTCGACCCTCGACCTTTTCGGCCGCGGCTTCGTGCTGCTGCGGCTCGGGCCCAATCCGCCGGACACCGATCCCGTTGCGGTGGCGGCAGCGGCGAGGGGCGTCCCGCTCCGCGTCGTCACGATTGCCGATCCCGCGGTCGCCGGCGCCTATGATGCGAGGCTCGTTCTGGTACGGCCTGACGGCCACAGTGCTTGGCGGAGCGATGCGCCGCCCGACGATGCAGGGGAACTCATCGATATCGTCCGGGGCGCTGCTCGCGGCGGGCCGCAGAAGCGCGACCGCACTCCGACGCGCGCTTCTGAGACTGCCGAGGTCGCGGGATGAACAGGCAGGGTCCGCCTTCTCTTCCGGCGGGATTGATATCACGCCCGACAACGGACCTGACACCGTCGCCTGTCATCAATCTCGGCTGGCGGCTCAGGCTCGGCATCATACAGGCATCGGTCAACACGGTGGCCGAGCCGCAGATGCAGGCGATGGTCCCGCACGGAGTCTACCTCCACACGACCCGCCTCAAGCTGGTAGGCAGCAGCGACGAAGAAATCCTTGGCATGGCGGACAAGGTGGAGGAAGCGGCAGAGCTCCTCGCCGATGCCGACCCGGCCCGCATCCTCTTCCACTGCACAGCGACCGCCACCTACGAGGCCGACATGTCGGCCCGCATCGCCGAGCGGGTCGCCGCGGCGACCGGCATCCCGGCGCACGCCACCTCCGAATGCATCCTCGCCGCGCTCGGTGCGCTCGGCGCACGCCGCATTGTCATGGCCACGCCCTACATCCGCTCCGTCAACGAGCGCGAGGTGAGGTATTTCTCCGCCAACGGTATCGACGTGGTCAGCGAGTTTGGCCTCGATCTAGCGGGAGGCCGCGAATTCCGCCGCGTCGAGCCGGCGGAATGGTACAGGCTCGTCATGGAGCACCGGCGCGAGGAGGCCGACGCGTATTTCATCAGCTGCGCGAACGTGCGCGCGGCTGAGGTGATCGAGGCGCTCGAGCGCGACCTCGGGCGGCCGGTGATCACGAGCAACACGTCATCGGTCTGGCGGCTGCTCCGCGCGAGCGGCATCACGGATTCGGTCACCGGCTTCGGGACACTTCTGCGCGATTTCTAAGCATCACAACGGGAAGACCATGAGCAACATGCCCTACCGGGCCGACCACGTTGGCAGTCTCCTTCGCCCGAGCGCGCTCGCCGAGGCGCGCGCCAGACGGGCGAAGGGCGAGCTATCGGACGCCGCCTTCCGGGAGATCGAGGACCGCGAGATCGAGGACGTGATCCGCCAACAGGAGGATGTAGGCCTGCGTCTCGCCACCGACGGTGAGTTCCGCCGCGCGGTCTGGAGCATGGATTTCCTCGAGCATCTCGAGGGCGTGGAGAGCTACATCGGAAAGGGCGTGCAGTTCAAAGGGGTCGTTTCCGTCCCGAAGGCCGTGCGTGTCACGGGGAAGATCCGCTTCGACGGGCACCCGATGCTCGACCATCTCCGCTTCCTGAAGAAGCACGCGCGCGTCACGCCGAAGATGACGATACCGGCGCCCGCCGTGCTGCACTTCCGCATCGGGGAGGGGATCGACCGGACGGTCTATCCCGACGACGAGCCGTTCTTCGAGGACCTGGCGGAGGCGTATCGCGCCGCCGTCAAGGCGTTCTATGACGCCGGCTGCCGCTACCTGCAGTTCGACGATACGGTGTGGGCGTATCTCTGCTCGGCGGAGGAGATGGAGAAGGCGCGCACCCGCGGCCTCGATCCCGACACGCTGCCGCAGACCTACGCGCGGGTCACCAACCGCGCGATAGGAGGCCGGCCGGCGGACATGACGATGACCACGCATGTCTGCCGCGGCAACTTCCGCTCCTCGTGGGTCTCCGAGGGCGGCTACGAGCCGGTGGCCGAAATGCTTTTCGGGGAGCTCCAGTACGACGGCTACTTCCTGGAATACGACACGGACCGCGCCGGCGGCTTCGAGCCGCTGCGGTTCCTGCCGAAGGGCGGGAAGCGCGTGGTGCTCGGCTTGGTGACGTCCAAGAGCGGAGAGCTGGAGAGCCGGGACGCGATCAGGCGGCGGATCGACGAGGCCGCGGCGTTCGCCCCCGCTCGATCAGCTCTGCCTGTCGCCGCAATGCGGTTTCGCATCGACGGAGGAGGGCAACATCCTCACCGAGGAGCAGCAATGGGCGAAGCTACGGATGATCGTGGAGATCGCTGAAGAGGTTTGGGGCAGCGCGTGACAGAGGAGGAAAGCGTGGGAGCGGAAGAGCGGGTCGAGGTCGGCGGAACGACGCTGCGTGCGAAGGTCGAGGGGAAACCGGACGGGCCTTGGGTGGTGCTCGTCCATTCGCTCGGCACCAACATGGATCTCTGGGATCCGCAGGTTGCCGCGTTCGGCGCGGACTACCGCATCCTGCGCTACGACCTGCGGGGACACGGAGGCTCGGGCGCTCCCACGCCTCCCTACAGGATGGACGACCTCGCCGGCGATCTTCTCGGCCTCCTGAAGCATTTCGGCATTGCCCGCGCCCACGTCGTCGGAATCTCGCTTGGCGCGCTGCTCGCGCTCGAGGTGGCGATCCGCAAGGCGCCGGAGATCGCCTCGATCTCGGTTTGCGATTCGCGCGCCGACATGCCGGCGGAATTCGCCAAGGCGATCGACGACCGCAATGCCCTGATCCGCGGGAAGGGCATGACGGCGATCGCCGATGCCATGACGGAGCGGTGGCTCACCCCGGCGACGCGCAAGGAGCGCCCGGCGATCGCCGAGAAGGTGCGCGACATGGTGCTCGCCGCCAGCGTGGAAGGCTTCGCGGGCTGCTCGGAGGCGATCAAGGGCTCGGGACTGATGGAGCGCATGGACGCCATCCGCCTGCCGTCGCTGTTCGTCGCGGCGGATCAGGACGGGGGACTGCCGATCGAGGTCATGCGCGCAATGCAGCTCAAGGTGCCCGGCTCGGGGTTCGGCGTCGTTCCCGCCGCGAGCCACCTGTCGAACATGGAGCAGCCCGAAATATTCAACGCGATGGTTCTCGGCTTCATCCGTCGCGTCGGCTGACCGGCCGTCCGTCTTCCTCCGCGCTCTTCGCAGACGACCGGTTGTGGAGGGGGAGCCGTTCGGCTGACGGACGCCTCCAACAGCCACGTGTGACTCGCGCGCTCTTCGCAACCCGTCGCGGGTTGTCGCTCGTTTGTTCGAATGATACTTGTTTTCAATAAGAAGACGGGTGGGAAGCGCCGATGGAAGTGTATGACCTGTCGGGCTCCGGCAGGCCGGATGCGATGCGGTTCGGCATCGGCCGCCTGATAGAGCTCGTGGGCACTCCGAAATTCGAGGGCGAGATGTTCGAGACCGCGCGCGAGGCCACGCGCTGCGAGCACATGACCGCGTTCGCCGCCCGCAACAGCGCGCTCCCCCGTGTCCTTTATGCGGCCAACGCCGGCCCGGCGCCGACCGCCAAGGCCGTCGCCAGGAGGTATCTCGAGAGCTACTGGGCGCTCGATCCGGCGCGCGGACTGGACAAGGCGCGTTCCAAAGAGCGGAGGAGCCTCGGCATACGGATCATGTCGAACGACATCGCCGACGGCTCCTACCGCGACGACTGCTATACGTCCGTAAAGCTGATCGACCGCTTCACGTTCATGCAGCGGCGCAACCATGAGACCGTCTGCCTGAACTTCTATCGGGGCGCGCGCAGCGGGCCCTTCGGCAATTCCGATATCGACCGCATAGTGAACACCGCCGACCTTCTGATCTCCCTCGTCATGAAGCAGGAGGCGAGCCTTTCGGGCCAGGACGAAGGCATGACGAGCAGCTTCGTCGAGCGCCTCTGCCTGCTCGATCCGTCGCTTCCGCCACGCGAGGCCCAGATATGCGGAGCGATCGCGGCGGGAATGACATCCGAGGGGATCGCGCTGACGCTCGGCATCAGCATCAACACGGTCCTGACATACCGTAAGCGCGCCTATCTGCGTCTCGGCGTCTCCAGCCAGAACGAGCTCCTCCGGCTGGTCCTCTCTTGAGGCTCGGCATGGTCGTGAACGCCGCGATTGTCCCAACGCATTGGGACTGACTGCGAGTCGCGGCCGGCGAATGATCGCTCACTGCGAGCAATGGCGGGCCGTTGTGCAGCAGGTTCTGTGCTTCCCGTCGAGCAGGCTGCCGGCCAGGAGGAGATTGTCGCGATGCTCCAGCATGAAATCGTTGCCCGCCCGGCCGGGAAGCAATCCGGCCGCGAGGCCGGCGACTCCGTCGCCTATCAGCCAGGCTTCGGCAACCAGTTCGTTTCCGAAGCGCTGCCGGGTGCGCTCCCGATCGGCCGCAACAGCCCGCAGCGCCCGCCCTACGGCCTCTATGCGGAGCTGATAAACGGCACGTCCTTCACGGCACCGCGCGCCGAGAACCGCCGCACCTGGACCTACCGCATCCTGCCGTCGGCCGTGCATCGGCCCTATTCACGCATCGACAACGGCCTGATCCGCAGCGCCCCCTTCAACGAGGTGGACGCGACCCCGTCGCAGCTCCGCTGGAGCCCGCTTCCCATTCCGGACGCGCCGAGGGATTTCGTCGACGGCATCGTCACGATCGGCGGGAACGGGGATGTGGCCGCCGAGATGGGGATGGCCGCCCACCTCTATGCCGCGAACCGATCCATGCACGACCGCTACTTCTACAACGCCGACGGCGAGATGCTCATCTTGCCGCAGCAGGGCCGCGCGCGGTTCGTCACCGAGCTCGGCGTGATCGAGGCTGAGAACGGCGAAGCCGTCATCATCCCCCGCGGCCTCCGCTTCCGCGTCGAGCTTCCGGACGGGCCCTCGCGCGGTTACATCTGCGAGAACTACGGCGGGGCGCTTCGCCTGCCGGAGCTGGGTCCGATCGGCTCCAACGGACTTGCCAATCCGCGCGACTTCCTGGCCCCGGTCGCCGCGTTCGAGGACACGCAGGAGCCATGTACGCTGCTGGCCAAGTTCCAGGGGAACCTCTGGGCGGCCGAGATGGCGCATTCGCCGCTCAACGTCGTCGCGTGGCACGGCAACTTCGCGCCCTACAAATACGATCTCCGCCGCTTCATGGTGATCGGCACGATCAGCTTCGATCATCCCGACCCGTCCATCTACAGCGTGCTGTCGGCGCCGTCGGATACGCCCGGCGCGAACAACATCGACTTCGTCATCTTCCCGCCGCGCTGGCTGGTGGCGGAGGACACCTTCCGTCCGCCCTGGTATCACCGCAACGTCATGACGGAGTTCATGGGCCTGCTCTACGGCGTCTACGACGCCAAGGCGGAAGGCTTCCTGCCCGGCGGATGCAGCCTGCACAACAGCATGACCGCGCACGGCCCCGACGCCGAAGCCTGCGACCGCGCCACGGCCGCGAACCTCAAGCCGCAGAAGCTCGAGGAGACGATGGCGTTCATGTTCGAGAGCCGGCTCGCCATGCGCCTCACGCGCTATGCGCTGGAGTCCGCGGAGCTTCAGCACGACTACTTCGAAGGCTGGCAGGGCCTGAAGCGCCGCTTCACCGGCAAGCCGTCGGCCTGACCGCGACCGGGCGCCTTACCTCGATGCCGGCCGATCTCGCGGGCAAGGTCGCGTTCGCCACGGGAGCCAGCAGCGGCATCGGCGCTGCGACCGCACGGAGCTTGGCGGAAAGCGGCGCGACCGTTGTCGCCGGCTACAACACCGGCGCCGATCGCGCGGCGGAGCTCGTGGGGTCGCTTCGCGGCAACGGGCACATGGCCCTGCGGCTCCGCCTGGAGGAGAGCGCGACGGCAAACGCCGCCGCCGAGGAGGTCCGCAAGACCTTCCGCCGCTGCGACATCCTCGTCAACTCGGCCGGGTTCACGAAGCCGATCCCGCATGGGAATCTCGATGCGCTGGACGACGCGACGATGGACGCGGTCCTGACCGCCAACGTGCGCGGGCCCTTCTCGGTCATCCGCGCGTTCGCGCCGCTGATGCGGGAGACCGGGGATGCGGTGATCGTGAACGTCTCCTCCATCTCTGCCTTCACGGGATCGGGGAGCAGCATCGCCTACTGTGCCGCCAAGGCCGCGCTCGACACGATGTCGATCTC
>CAZMJQ010000282.1:0-3743 GCA_964566475.1 uncultured Propylenella sp.
ACAAGTCTCTACCTCTCCCGCCGCGGGCACGACGTGGCGATTGTGGATAACCTGTCGCGGCGCAAGATCGACGTCGAGCTCGAAGTCGAATCGCTCACCCCGATACGCCCGATTTCCGCGCGTCTCGCCGCCTGGAAGGAGCTGACCGGGCGCGAGATTTCCTTCGAGCGCTTCACCGTGGGCGAGAGCTACCACCGGCTGCTCACCAAGATTCGCGAGGAGAAACCGGACATCATCATCCACTTCGCCGAACAGCGGGCCGCGCCCTATTCGATGAAAAGCTCGTGGCACAAGCGCTACACGGTCAACAACAACCTTAACGCGACGAACGACGTGCTGGCCGCGATCGTGGAGTCGCGGCACGACGCGCACCTGATCCATCTCGGGACAATGGGCGTCTACGGATACGGCAGCGCCGGGATGAAGATTCCGGAAGGCTATCTGAAGGTGCTGATGAACACCGATGACGGCGACCAGGTCGAAAAGGAGATTCTCTACCCGTTCAATCCCGGCTCTATCTACCACATGACCAAGACGCAGGATCAGCTCTTCTTCCACTTCTACAACAAGAACGACGGCGTGAAGATCACAGACCTTCATCAGGGGATCGTGTGGGGGACGCAGACCGAGGAGACACGGCTCGACGAGCGCCTCGTCAACCGCTTCGACTATGACGGCGACTACGGGACGGTGCTCAACCGCTTCCTCATGCAGGCGGCGATCGGCTACCCGCTGACGGTGCACGGCACGGGCGGGCAGACCCGCGCCTTCATCCACATCCAGGATACCTGCCGCTGCATCGAGCTGGCGATCGAGAACCCGCCGCAGAGCGGGGAAAGAGTCAACATCATCAACCAGATGACGGAGACGCACCGGGTCCGCGACCTGGCAAAGATGATCGCCGAGATGACCGGCACGCCGATCCAGCACATGGACAATCCGCGCAACGAGGCAAGCGAGAACGACCTGCACGTCACGCACGACCGGTTCCTCAGGATGGGGCTGGAGCCGATCACGCTCGAAAGCGGGCTGATGGAGGAGGTCACGGAGATCGCGCGCAAGTATGCGGACCGCTGCGACCGCACGAAGATTCCCTGCGTGTCCCGTTGGCGGACCTGAGTTTGCGACGCCGTAGCCCGGATGCAGCGAAGCGAAATCCGGGAGCTGAATCCCGATAGGCGCGCCGTCCCGGATTGCGCGCCTTTGGCGCTCCATCCGGGCTACGAGGTCAATAGTAGGCCAGAACCTCGATGCCCGCTCCGCCGTCCGCGGAGCCGAGAATCCGGCCCGTGGCCAGCTCGATTTGGGTGAGCAGGCCGCTGTCGTGGCTCGAGACGAGGACCGTTTCCCCGCTCGGCTCGAAGAGGATGCCCATGGGCCCCTTGGCGAGCGGTACCTCGATCTGCCGGCGGTAGTCCTCCCCGTCGAGGATCCACGCCGACCCGGTCGCGTAGCTCGTCACGACGAGATGCCGCCCGTCGGGCGAGAAGGCCGGCTTGGCGAGCCGCGAGCGCTTTCGGTTCGTGGGCGGGTGCCGGTTAAGCGGCACGCGGTCGATCTCGCGGTCGGAGCGCGTGTCGATCACGTGCAGGTCGCTGCGGTCGTTGTCGGCGACGACGAGGCGGAGCCCGTCGGGCGTTAAGGCAATGCCCTCCCCGCCGCTGCCGTTGCCGCCCGCGATCTCCGGGTTGCCGACCGGGATGCTGCCGGTGAACGATTTCTCCTTCAGGTTGAAAATTCCGAGCCCGCCCTCCTTGTGGGAAACGTAGAGCTTCGATTCGTCGGGCATCGCGGCGACGAGGTGCGGGCCCTTGCCCGGGCATTCGAACGCCTCGGCGACCGCCGCCCGCCCCGTGTCGATCGCAAGCAGCGCTCCGGAAAGGTCGCACACCACCCACAGACGCCCGTCCCGCGTCGCGACCATGCCGTGCGGCGCGACGTATCTCCCGAGATCGATGAGGGCCGCGATCTCCTGTCTTTCGAGGTCGACGACCAGCACCTTGTTGTTGGGGTTCCTGTTGTTGCCGTAGATGCCATCGCCATAGAGCGGGACGAAAGCCGTCTTCCGGTCCGGCGCCAGGGCGAGCTCGTGCACGCAGGGCTCGGGCCCGTCGACGACCTTCGTCTCCTTCAGGGAATCCGGCGCGTAGAAGCGGATTTTGTTGCCGACCTTATCGACGGCTATGATTCCGCGCGGCTCGTCGTTCCCCGTCCCGTCCGGCATGACGCTTGATCCCCGGTCGATCCGATCGTTCGGCCGGCCGCTGGCCTCGGCCGGAGGCGACCGCTAAAAGCCGGGCATTCCTGCCGGCCTCTCTCATCTCATTCTCATAACAGGACCGCCGCGATGCGTCTCGACATCTACACGCACTTCTTTCCGCCCCGCTACTTCTCCAGGCTCGAGACCCTGGTCGACCCGGCCAGGATGACGCCCTGGTTCAGGAACCCGCCGCTTCGGCTGCTCGACGAGAGGCTGAGGATGATCGACGCATTTCCCGACTACCGGCAGGTGCTCGCCAATTCCATGCCGCCGCTGGAGACGCTCGGCGGACCGGACGTCACGCCGGAGCTGGCGCGGATCGTGAACGACGGCTTCGCCGAGCTTTGCGCAGAGCATCCCGACCACTTCGCCGCCTTCGTTGCGGCGCTGCCGATGAACAACCCCGATGCGGCGGTGGAGGAGATCGACCGGGCAGTGACCCAGCTCGGGGCGCGCGGCGTGCAGATGTTCTCCAACGTGAACGGCCGTCCGCTCGACGAGCCGGCGTTCTTCCCGCTCTTCGAGCGCATGGCCGCGCACGACCTGCCGGTCTGGCTGCACCCAGTGCGCACCGCCCAGTTTTCAGACTATCCGGCGCTCGAGCGCTCGAAATACGCGATCTTCTTCACCTTCGGCTGGCCCTACGAGACGACGGTGGCGATGACCCAGCTCGTCTTCGCCGGCATCTTCGAGAGGCTCCCTTCGATCAAGATCATCGCCCACCACCTGGGCGCCATGGTGCCGTTCTGCGAGGGGCGGGTCGGCGTCGGCTTCGAGGAATTCGTGGAAAACATGGACGACCCCGAGCTCGCCGCTGCCCAGGCGGGCCTGAGCAAGCCACCGCAGGCGTATTACCGGATGTTCTACGCCGATACGGCGCTCTTCGGTGCCGAGGCCGGCACGCGCGCGGGCGTGGACTATTTCGGGCCGGATCGATGCCTTTTCGGCACCGACGCCCCGTTCGGCCGTGGTGCGCCGAACATCGCGGAGACCATCCGCATCGTAGAGAACCTGCCGGTCTCGGACGCGGAGCGCGCGGCGATCTTCGAGGGCAACGCGAGGCGGCTCCTGCGGCTCTGACCCGCGGCTCCCCTGCAGCTCCCCTGCCTTTGCGGGTTGACCTCGGCCCGCAAACCCGCCATTTCCGGCGGCGGAGAGGTGGCCGAGCGGTCGAAGGCGCTCCCCTGCTAAGGGAGTAGACGTCCAAAAGCGTCTCGTGGGTTCGAATCCCATCCTCTCCGCCACTTGCCCTCGCGAAAGTGTTCTCCCGATCCGGCCCCGGCCGGATTTTTCCGTTGTTTTCGAGGGTTATGCGGGAGGGGCTGAGCACTGGCCTCCGGGGCGGGTGGCGCTGAATCGTTCTCTCGCGGCCGATATTCTCCGGACCTGTTGCCTGCGCCGATTTGGTGAATTTCTACCAAACCATTGAAATTGCTATGGTTAGTCACCTGTCAGACGAACATTTCGATTTCAGGGGCGTGCT
>CAZMJQ010000283.1:0-11256 GCA_964566475.1 uncultured Propylenella sp.
GCTGGATGAGGCTGGAATTGCACGCGAATTCGTGACGCTGCATGTCGGGCCGGGCACCTTCCTGCCGGTCAAGGCGGAGGACACCGGGGACCACCGGATGCATGCCGAGAGGGGCCGCATCGACGCGGACACGGCGGATCGGCTGAACGCGGCCCGCGCAGCCGGAGGCCGGATCGTGGCTGTGGGAACGACCTCGCTGCGGCTGCTCGAATCCGCGGCGGATGCGGGCGGGCGAATACTGCCGTTCGACGGGGCGACCGACATCTTCATCACGCCCGGCTACCGCTTCCGGGCCGTGGACCTGCTGATGACGAACTTCCACTTGCCGTGCTCGACGCTCTTCATGCTGGTCTCGGCGTTCTCGGGGCTTCACACGATGAAGGCGGCATACGCGCACGCCATGGAAGCCGGCTACCGGTTCTACTCCTACGGCGACGCCTCACTGCTCCACCCGGAGCCGCGGACGTGAGCGCCTTTCCGTTCAGGATCGGCGCGGAGGACGGAGCGGCGCGTACGGGCGTGCTCGATACGCCCCACGGCGAGGTGCGCACGCCCGCCTTCATGCCCGTCGGCACGCAGGCGACGGTGAAGGCGATGTACCCGGAGCAGGTGCATGCGCTCGGCGCCGACATCGTGCTCGGCAACACCTACCACCTGATGCTGCGGCCGGGCGCGGAGCGCGTGGCGCGGCTCGGCGGACTGCACGCCTTCATGCGATGGCCGCACGCCATCCTGACCGACTCGGGCGGGTTCCAGGTCATGTCGCTGGCGCAACTCAGGAAGATCGATGCGGATGGCGTGACGTTCCGCTCGCATATCGACGGCTCGGAGCACCGGCTGACGCCGGAGCGGTCGATCGAGATCCAGCGGCTGCTCGGCTCCGACATCGTGATGCAGCTCGACGAGTGCGTGAAGCTGCCTGCGGAGCCCACTGCGGTCGAGCGCGCCATGCATCTCTCGCTCGCCTGGGCGGAGCGATCGAAGGCGGCGTTCGACGCGGGCGGGGGGCAGGCGCTGTTCGGCATCGTGCAGGGGGGAGACGATCCGGCGCTCAGGCGGCAGTCGGCCGAGGGGCTGACCGCCATCGGCTTCGACGGCTACGCGATCGGCGGCCTGGCGGTCGGAGAGCCGCAGGCGACCATGCTTTCCATCCTCGGCGAAACGGCGCCATCGCTTCCCGCCGAGCGTCCGCGCTACCTGATGGGCGTCGGCACGCCGGACGACATCCTGAAGAGCATCGCGCTCGGCGTCGACATGTTCGACTGCGTGCTGCCCACGCGGGCCGGACGCCACGGCGTGGCTTACACGCGCTTCGGCAAGCTCAACATGAAGAACGCCGCGCACGCGGACGATCCGCGTCCGCTCGATCCGGAGAGCGCATGTGCGGCCGCCCGCGACTATTCGCGGGCCTACCTGCACCATCTCGTGAAGGCGGGCGAGACGCTCGGGGCCATGCTGCTGACCTGGAACAACCTTGCCTACTACCAGTGCCTGATGGCGGAGACACGCGCCGCCATCGATGCGGGCCGTTACCTCGATTTCGTTGCCGAGACGGCCTCGGAATGGCACGGTGGCTGCGGAGACGCCGGAACCTGGAGCCCGAAAAGCGGTTGATCCGCATGGTCGCGCTCCTGTAGGCATCCCAAAATCGCCGGAATTCGGCCCCAACGAGGAGGTTCCACGGGCTTTAACCGGGATTTCGACGCGGGGCCCCGTGCATACGTCGAGCTTGAGTCGAACACCGAAGGAACTCGGAAGGTTAGGTCATATGATCAGGAAACTGGCGCTGGCGGGCGCCGCAACACTGGCTCTTGCAGCCTGCACGCAGCATGAACAGCGAATCGGGACTGGAGCCGGACTGGGCGCCGGCATGGGTGCCGTGGCCGGAGCGGCGATCACCGGCGATGTGGAGGGCGCGCTGCTGGGCGCGGCCGCAGGCGGAGCCGCCGGCGCGATCATCGGCGCGGTGACCGACCGTCCGGGCTATTGCTACGCGCGGGATCCGCACGGGCGTACGGTCGTCATCGAGTGCCCCCCGGGCTACTGACGTCAGCACACGCGTTGCGTTCGACGCCGCCGGATCGTTCCGGCGGCGTTCGCGTTGGTAATGCGTGAACGCGTCTCCGGAGGGTACATGAAGATTCAGCACGACGGATGGGTGGTCATCGCGGACGGGCGCAAGGCGCTCATCGCTCAAAACGACGGCACGCCGCTCGAGCCCAAGCTCACGATACGAAAGGTGCTCGACGGCGGCCCCAATCCGCCGACCCATGAGCAAGGCACGGACAGGCCGGGCCGCTCGCACGACCGCACAAGCCCGGGACGCAGCGCCATGGAGCAGACCGACTGGCACCAGCGCGCCGAGACCGACTTCGTCAAGAGCGTGTCGGACGAGCTGGACGAGCTCTGCCGGAGGGAAGACGTGCGCAGCATCGTGCTCGTTGCCGCGCCGCGGGCGCTCGCCGACCTCCGCGCGTCGCTGTCGCCGGCCGTGCGCGAGCGGACGGTCAGCGAGGTCGACAAGGACCTGACCAACCATCCGCTGCCGGAGGTAGAGAAGGTGCTCGCGGGGCTTTAGGGGGTGCTTTCTCCGGGAGGACATTTCTTTGTCATTCCGGATGGCGCGCCAGCGCCAGTCCGGAACCCATAACCACTCAGCCTAGAGACCGACGGACACGACTCCGGCTTCGGGCTATGGGTCCCGGTCTCGGCCTTCGGCCGAACCGGGAAGACAAATCGCGGGAGTTGCTGACGTTCGGCGGCTAAGCCGCGTTGAGCTTCTCCGCCACCGTCTCGAACGCCCGGGCCAGCTCCTCGGGCGGCTGAGCGCCGACGAGGGCGTAGCGCCCGACGAGGATAAAGGTGGGGACGCCGGTCACGCCCATCTGCTGCGCTGTGGCGATCTCATCTTGGACGGCGTCGCGATCCTCATTGGAGGCGAGGCGAGCGGCTATCTCTTCCCGCACCATTCCGGCGGACGCGGCGATGTCCGCGAGCACCGCGTGGTCGCCGATGTTGCGGCCTTCCAGGAAGTAGGCGCGGAACAGGGCCTCGACGACCTCGTCCTGCCTGCCGGCGTCGCCGGCCCAGCGGATCAGCCGGTGCGCGTCGAGGGTGTTGGGCGAGACCTCGATCCGCTCGAACGCGAAGGAGATGCCTTCGCTTTTCCCGACCTCGGCAAGGTTGCCGTAGAGTTGCTTGATGCGCTCCCCGGTGCCGAATTTCTCCTCTAGGTAGCGGCGGCGGTCCTTGCCTTCCGGGGGAAGCGTCGGGTCGA
The DNA here is from genome assembly GCA_964566475.1 of uncultured Propylenella sp. GTDB lineage: Bacteria > Pseudomonadota > Alphaproteobacteria > Rhizobiales > Afifellaceae > DASWJZ01. Next base: position 3,278 of record CAZMJQ010000283.1, read on the forward strand.
GCTGGAACGGCTTCCAGCGGACATCGAGCGGCACGGACGACTGCGCCACGGCCTTCTCAAGGCGGCGCTTGCCGATGAAGCACCAGGGGCACATCACGTCGGACACGACGTCGATCTGAAGGGGCATTGCGGCTCCGCTCATGATGCGGCTCTTCTTGTATCGTAGCCCGGATTGAGGGGCGACGCCCCGCAATCCGGGTCGTGCCGGTCGGGACTCAGCTCCCGCATTGCGCCTTGCTCCGCGCGGGCTACGGTCACTCGGCCGACCACCATGTGGGCGGGATGGTCCCGTAAAGCGACGTCTGCTCGGGCCGCTCGATGCGCGACCAGCGCGCGATCCACTGCTCCGGTGCATGGAACAGCGGCACGACGTAATGGCCCGAGATCAGTACCCGGTCGAAGGCGCGCACGGCCGCGACGAAGTCTTCGCGGCTATTTGCGGCGAGCATCGCGTCGATCATGGCGTCGATGGCCGGGCTGGAGACGCCGGCGAAGTTCAGGCGGCCGAACGTCTCCGCATCGACCTTCGACCAGCGCCCGAGCTGCTCGTTGCCCGGGGAGAGCGAGGCGCCGTAGGTCCAGCGGATCATGTCGAACGCACGCGTGTTGAGAATGCGCTCCCAGTACTGCGCGGTGTCCGCCTGCCGCACGGAGACGTCGATGCCCGCAACGGACAGCGCCTGCTGAAACGCCAGCGCGAGCCGCTCGTCGTCCCGGCTCACGACGAGAATCTCGAAGGCAAGCGGCTGACCGGTTTCCGTGTTGACCATCTTGCCGTTCTGGAGCGCGTAGCCGGCCTCGCGCAGAAGCTCGACGCCCTTGCGCAGGTTGTCGCGGTCGCGCCCCGATCCGTCGCTCTGCGGCGGGGCGTAGGCGCCGTCCATCACCTCCGGGCTGACGGCATCGGGGAAGGGGGCGAGAAGCTCCTTTTCCTTCGCCGACGCGGGGCGGCCGAGGGCGGAAAGCTCAGAGCCCTCGAAGTAGCTGCCGGTGCGGCTGTAGCGCCCTTCGTAGAGATTGCGGTTGATCCACTCGAAATCGAGGAAGTAGGTGAGCGCCTCGCGCACGCGCACGTCCTGGAACACCGGCCGGCGAAGGTTGAAGACGAAGCCGTTCATCCCCTTCGGCGTGCCGTCGGTGACGGAATCCATGATCACGTCGCCGTTCCGGGCGGCGGGGAACGCGTAGCCGGTCGCCCAGCGGGTTGGGTCGGTTTCCACGTTGACGTCGTAGAGGCCGCGCTTGAATGCCTCGAACATGGCGCCCGCGTCGCGGAAATACTCGATCTTGATCCGGTCGAAGTTGTCGAAGCCCCGCTTCTGCGGGAGGTCTTTCGCCCAGTAGTCGGGATCGCGCTCCAGCGTGACGGTCTTGCCCGGATCGACGTCTGCGATGACGTAAGGGCCGGTGCCGATCACCGGGTCGAACGTCGTCTCACCGAACGCTTCCGGGTCGGTCGCATGCCTGGGAAGGACATGCATCAGGCCGACGATCAACGGCAGCTCGCGATCGGCGCCGTCATCGAAGGTGAAGCGGACCTTGCCGCCGGGCTTCTCCTCCACCTTGGCGACGCGCTCGTGCCACCCGCTCGGGCGGCCCTTCTCCTTCAGGAGCTCGAAGGAGAAGACGACGTCCTCCGCCTTCACCGGCTCGCCGTCGGAGAAGTGCGCCTTCGGGCTGATCGTGAACTCCACCCAGGAGCGGTCCTCGGGGGTCTCGACGAACTCGGCCAGGTGCCCGTAGAGCGTGAACGGCTCGTCCCAGCTTCGGACAAGCAGGCTCTCCCACACGTTGCCGCCCCAGAACGGCGTGCGCGCCCAGAGGCCGTCCGGCACGGCGCCCTTCAAAATAAACGGGTTGAGGCTGTCGAACGTGCCCTGTCCCGCGAAGGCGATCGAGCCGCCCTTCGGCGCGTCGGGATCGGCGTAGGGGAGGTGAGAGAAATCCGGCGGGAGCGCCGGCTCGCCGTGCATGGCGATTCCATGCTGCGGCTCGGCAAAGGCCGGCCCGGCGAGAGCGGAGGCTGCGACGGCAAGGCAAAGACACGCGGCCCGGCGCACCGTTCGGGGCCCGGAACGTCCTGCCGCATTGGCAGAGCTCACGGCGGATTGTCCTTTTTGCACGCTCAGGTCCAACGAATCCCGGCGGAGAGATATTTGCCGCAGAGTGCGATAATCTGGAATCTTTCGCAAATGCCCGCTAAAGGAGGGCGCACCACGGGGTCAATCTGTCGCCAGAATCACCAGGCAGACGGCCGTAAGGCGGCCGACCGGACTCCGCGCCAAGAAGAGGTTCTCAGATGATATTCAGATGCGCGCCATCGCGCCCCGCTGCATCCTGGACCCGAACGGTGGCGCTCGCCGCCGTCGTGGCTCTCGGCGCCGCGACCGCCCATGCACAAGACCAGACACAAGCGCCCGCCGCAGGCGCGCAATCCGCTGAAACCGGAGTCCAGCAGCCCGACTGGCAGAAGGTCTGCGGCCCTGTGAACGAACAGCAGGAGTGCCACATCAGCCGCCAGCGGCTCGCCGCGACGGGACAGCCGATCGCCCAGTTCCTGGTGATCGAGCGCGATGACAAGAAGCTGCTGCAGATCGCCGTGCCGCCGGTCGCGCTGATCCAGCCCGGCGTGCAGGTGAAGATCGACAATGGCGAGGCGACAGGCGTGAAATACGTCGTCTGCACGCCCGGCGAATGCCTGGCACTGGGCGAGATCAACGACGACTTCATCAAAAAGCTGAAGGCCGGCGGCAACGTGGTCATCACCATGCTCAATCCGCAGGGCAAGCCGGTGAACTTCGACGTCAGCCTTGTCGGCTTCACCGCCGTCTATGACGGGCCGGGCATCGATCCCGGAGAAGCCCAGGCGCGTACGGAGCGCCTGGAGGACGAGCTGAAGCGCAAGGCCGACGAGGCGCGCCAGCGGCTCCTGGACCTGCAGCAGCAGCAAACGAGCACGCAATAGCGGCTCCGCGGCGGCACGACGAACCGGAACGGGCGCCTGCGGGCGCCCCATCGCCATCGGAGAGAAGGGCTTAGTTGGGCGCTTCGCGGCTGCGGTAGCAGCCGTTCTCGAAGCTGCCGAAGAGATCGCGCACCTGCGGGTGCCGCACCGGCTCGCCGCTTTCGTCGGGGAGCAGATTCTGCTCCGAGACATAGGCGACGTATTCCGTCTCCTCGTTTTCCGCCAGCAGGTGGTAGAAGGGCTGGTTTTTCGACGGGCGGATCTCTTCCGGGATCGCCTGGTACCATTCCTCGGTATTGGCGAACTCCGGATCGACGTCGAACACGACGCCCCGGAAGGGGAAGAAGCGGTGACGGACGATCTGCCCCACGCCGTATTTCGCTGATCTTATCGAGCCCATCAGCGCAAACTTGACCGCTCCGGGCGCGGCTGGCAAGCGCCTGTCGTCCTCGGCCTGCGGCGAGATGCCGCCTCAGCGGCGTGCCGCCCCGCCGCTTGCCAGGCCCTGGCGCATGAGGAACCGGCGAAGCGGCGGCACGGAAGCGGCGAGGCCGAGGCCGAGCGCACGGCCCGCCTGCACGGGCAGGAAATCCGTCAGCAGCGAGCGGTTGAGGCAATCGACCGCGTAGGTGCGCGTCAGCACATCCGCCCGGCGCATCGTATGGAAGGCGGCGATCGCCGCCGGCTCTCCCGGATCGCGGCGATGGCGGGCGAAAAGGCGCCTGAGCGCCGCCACGTCGCGGAAGCCGAGATTGAGGCCCTGCGCCCCGATGGGCGGGAAGAGATGCGCCGCCTCGCCGACGAGCACGGTTCGTTGCGCGGCAAAGCGATCGGCAAGCGCGGCGCTGAGGGGAAACAGGGCGGGCGCGCTGTCGAGCCGCATGGCGCCGAAGATATGGTGGGCGCGCTCCTCCACGGCGCCGGCGAAGGCATCCCGCGGCATGTGAAGCGCGCGCTCCGCGCTCGTGGCGTCGTCCACCCAGACGAGGCTCACGCGATCCCCGACCAGCGGGACAAGCGTGAACGGCCCGGTCTCGGTGTGGAACTCGGTCGAGACGCCTGCGTGCGGATATTGTGTGCTGAGTGCCGCCACGAGCGCCGCCTGGGGATAGCGCCACGTCCGCACGGAAATGCCCGCGGCGCGCCGGGCGAGGGAGCGTGTGCCGTCGGCACCCACGACGAGTCGGGCCGCGAGCTCCTCGGTCGCGGTCCGCAGGACGGCTCTTCCCTCCTGCAAGGCGATCGACTGGACCGGGGCCTCGACGATCCTCAGCTCGCCGAAGGCCTCGGCGTGACGCCTGAGCACGTCCACCAGGTCGCCGTTCGGCACGTTGTAGCCGAAGGCGGCGAGCCCGATCTCGGAGGCGTGGAACGTCGCCTCCGGGGCGCGGATGAGCCGGCGCGTCGCATCGACGAGGCGGATGGCGGTCAGCGGAGCGGCATGGCGGGCTAGCGCCGGCCAAACGTCGAGGCCGGAGAGAATATCGACGGAGCCCTGCAGCAATGCGGCCGTGCGCCCGGGCGGAAAGCTGGCCGGAGGCGCGAACAGCACCGCCCGGAGCCCGCAGATAGCCGCGGTGATTGCAGCTGCAAAGCCGGTCGCCCCGCCGCCGACCACGGCAACGTCGTATGTCCTCTCGCCCGCTCCGGTCATCGGGCAAAGATGGCCCCGCGCCCGGCGGCAGGCAACGGCAATCCCAAACGACCTGCAATGCCGGGGCTTGCGCTTGTGTAGGCGGCCCGGCATGAGGGGTTCCCGGCAATCGCGGGAGCCGGCGCCGGGGGCGAGCCATGCTGAGGGTGCCGCCGAGGCGGGCCCGGCATAGCGCGGTCTAGAGGTGAGCGTGGAACAGCGGAAACTCTTCGCCATACATCTTCTGACCGCCAGCGGCGCGGCGCTTGCCATCCTTTCCATCCTGGCCATCGTGGACCAGGAGTGGCGCGCAGCATTCTTCTGGCTGGGGGTCGCGACGCTCGTCGACGGCGTGGACGGCCCGCTGGCGCGGCGCCACCGCGTGCGCGAACGCCTGCCCAAATGGGACGGCGCCGCGCTCGACTTCGTCGTCGACTACGTCACCTATGTGTTCGCGCCCGCGATCATCATCGGCCGTGCGCTCGACCTTCCGCCGACGCTCGGCGCATTGGCGGCGGTCGTGGCGGCCGTGTCCGGGGCCCTCTACTTCGCCGACACCAGGATGAAGCAGCCCGACCACTCTTTTCGCGGCTTTCCGGCGGTCTGGAGCATGCCGGTCTTCGTGCTCTACGCCTTCCAGCCGCCGCCCGCCGTGACGGTCGTTTCGGTGGTGGCGCTCGCGGTTCTCACCTTCGTGCCGGTCAATTTCGTGCACCCGGTGCGCGTCATCCGCTGGCGGGCCGCGACGCTCTCCGTCGTCGGCGTCTGGGTGGCGTGCGCGATATGGCTGCTTGCAACGAACTTCGCGGCGCCGTCGGCCGTGAATTGGGTGCTGCTTGCGGCCTCCGCCTATCTCTTCTGTATCGCCGCCATACAACAGGCACTGCGGACGCCATAGGAGCAGGATCTCGATGCTGGAGCTTCTGACGAGTCCCGAGGCGTGGGCCGCCTTCATCGCGCTTTCGGTGATGGAGATCGTGCTCGGGATCGACAACATCATCTTCATCTCGATCCTAGTGAACAAGCTGCCCGAGCCTGCCGCGACTCGCGCCCGACAGATCGGGCTGTTCCTCGCCTTCCTCTTCCGCGTGATGCTGCTGTTCGGCATCACCTGGATCATCGGGCTGACCGCTCCCGTGTTCACGATCCCTTTCGAACTCGAGCTATCCGGCGGGCACGCGCTCTTCGATCCGGAGATATCCTGGCGCGACATCATCCTGGCGGCTGGCGGTCTGTTCCTGCTCGTCAAGGCCACGCGCGAAATCCATCAGGAGATCGAGCACGAGGAGAAGGTGTTGAGCCGGGCCGTGTCGGCCTCGTTCGCGGGCATCATCACGCAGATCGTCATCATCGACATGGTGTTCTCGGTCGATTCCATCCTGACCGCCGTGGGCATGGCCGACGATGTCGAGATCATGATCGCCGCGGTCATGGTTGCGATCGTCATCATGTATGCCGCGTCGGGAACGATCGCCGATTTCGTGAAGCGCAACCCGACGACCAAGATGCTGGCGCTCGCCTTCCTGCTCCTGATCGGCGTGGCGCTGGTCGCCGACGGGCTCGGATTCCACATTCCGCGCGCCTACATCTACTTCTCCATGGCGTTCGCGGCGATAGTGGAGGTGTTCAATGTCCTCGTCCGCAAGGGCAGGCGAAAAACAGGCTGAGGGGATAGCATGGTCAAGGCGATGGTGGTCCACGAGCACGGTGGGCCGGAAGCGATGAAATGGGAGGATGTCGAGGTCGGCGAGCCGGGGCCCGGCGAGGCGCGGATCAGGCACGAGGCGATCGGCCTGAACTTCGTCGACGTGTACTTCCGCACCGGCCTCTACAAGCCGGCGGGCGGGCTGCCCTACATCCCCGGCAACGAGGGGGCGGGCATGGTGGTCTCCGTCGGTCCCGATGTGACCAACGTCAAGCCGGGAGACCGGGTCTCCTACAACGGGCCGACGGGCTCTTACTGCGAGGAGCGGGTGATGCCCGCCGAGCGGCTCATCAAGGTGCCCAAGAAGATCGACCTGCGCATAGCGGCGGCCATGACGCTGAAGGGGCTCACGGCTCAGTTTCTCCTGCACCAGACCTTTCAGGTGAAGAAGAGGCACACGATCCTCTTCCATGCCGCGGCGGGCGGTGTCGGATCGATCGCGACCCAGTGGGCGCACCATATCGGCGCGACGGTGATCGGAACGGTCGGCTCGGAGGAGAAGGCGGAGCTTGCCCGCGCGCACGGCTGCGACCACGTCATCAACTATTCGACCGAGAGCTTCGTGGATCGGGTGGCCGAGATCACCAAGGGAAAGAAATGCGACGTGGTCTACGATTCCGTCGGCCGCGACGCGTTCCCCGGCTCGCTCGACTGCCTCAAGCCGCGCGGCCTGTGGGTGCTTTTCGGGCAATCGTCCGGGACGATCCAGAATTTCGACCTGAACATCCTGGCGCAGAAAGGCTCGCTCTTCTGCACCCGGCCGACGCTCTTCAACTATGCCGCCGATCCGAAGGACCTCCGGAAGATGGCCGACGAGCTGATGGACGTGGTGCGGGACGGCCACGTGAAGATCGAGGTGAACCAGGAGTTCGCACTGAAGGACGCCGCCGAGGCGCACCGCGCGCTGGAGGGCCGCAAGACCACAGGCGCGACGGTGCTCATTCCTTAGGTCCGCTGGGGTTGCGCGGGTAGCCACGGGTAGCTACTTTTCCGCCATGACGACCGTATCGATGAAGGAAGCGAAGAACCGCTTCACCGAGCTCGCCCGTCTCGCCGAGCAAGGCGAGACGGTCGTCGTGACGCGCAACGGCGAGCCGGTGATCGAGCTCGTGCGGCATCGGAAGAAGGGCGGGCTGAACCTAGAGGCGCTCGTCGAGTACAAACGCAAGCACGGGATCGACAGGATTGTCGAATATGTCTCCGACGATTTTGATGATCCGCTTCCGGAGGATTTCCTCCTTAGGCCGCTTCCCGAGTAATGCGGCTCCTTCTCGATACCAACATCCTGCTGCCCATAGTCAGCGAAAACTTGCCGGAGCTCGGCCTGCAGATTCGGGAAGCCATCTCCGCGCCGGATGCACTGCTCTTTGTAAGCGTCGCTAGTCTCTGGGAGACCGCAATCAAGGTCCGGCTCGGAAGGCTGGACCTTCGACCTTCCCTGTCTGAGTTGCCCGATCTGCTCGACGGCCTCGGAATGGAGCTCCTGCCTATCGGCGTGTCTCACGCCCTTGCCGAAGCTGAACCGGCCCCGACGACCCGCGACCCGTTCGACCGGATGCTGCTCACGCAGTGCCAGGTCGAAGGCATGCGGCTTGTGACGCGCGACCGCGAGCTTGCCGCGCATCCGCTCGCGTGGCGTCCGGACTGATCGATAGTCCACTGCCCAATCCGCGTCC
>CAZMJQ010000284.1:0-2906 GCA_964566475.1 uncultured Propylenella sp.
ATCGTCTGGGGCGGCTGGAGCGGGCACGAGCCGGAGCAGTGCGCCGGCATTATCGCCGGGATGCTGGAGCGCGACGGCTTCAAGGTCTACGTGGAGAACAGCACGGAGGCCTTCGCCGATCCCTCCATCCACGACCTCAGCCTCATCGTGCCGATCTACACGATGTCGAAGATCGAGAAGGAGGAGGTGCAGAACCTCACGAAGGCCGTGGAGGGCGGCGTGGGGCTCGCCGGCTACCACGGCGGCATGTGCGACGCGTTCCGCGAATCGGTCGAGTACCAGTTCATGTGCGGCGGGCAATGGGTCGCGCATCCGGGCAACATCATCGACTACCGGGTCGACGTCGCCAAGCCGGACGACCCGGTCATGCAGGGAATCGCGAGCTTCCCCTACCGCTCCGAGCAGTACTACATGCACGTCGACCCCTCCATCGAGGTGCTCGCCACGACGACGTTCTCCGGGGAGCACGCGCCCTGGATCGAGGGGGTCGTCATGCCGGTCGTGTGGAAGCGCCGGCATGGCAAGGGGCGGGTCTTCTACTCCTCGCTCGGGCACGTCGCGAAGGAGTTCGAGGTGCCCGAGATGAAGACAATCCTGCACCGCGGCATGCTGTGGGCGGCGCGCGACGGCTGACGGCGACCCGACGGCAACCTGACGGCAACCGGTCGTACTCCATGCGCGCCACCAGGACGCGCCAGTGCCTGTTAAGATTCTTCTGGAAGACTGCCACGCCAACTTCGAGTTGAAGCTCGACATACAACCCGAGTAAGTCGGATGGAGGCAGTCTTGAGCGTATCGCATTGCGAGCCGGAGGCCGCGGGCCCCCGCGTACAGCCGCCAGCCGGCCAGAGCCGCTATTGCATCATCGTCGACGACGACCCGGGCATCCGCAAGGCGCTGTCCTTCACCCTCGGAAAGCTCGGCTTCGAGACTTCCGAGGCAGACAGCCCGGCGGCAATGCAGGCGGCCCTGGCGGAGCGGTCCCCGAAGCTGATCTTCCTCGATCTCGGGCTCGGCAAATCCAGCGCCCTGGACGCCCTGCCCATTCTGTCGCGGCATGGATACGACGGCTACGTTCAGCTCATGAGCGGACGCACACGGGACGCGCTGAACGAGGTCGCTGCGGCGGGCGAGCGCTGCGGACTCAGGATGCTTCCGGCCCTGCCGAAGCCCTTCCGGATGGGGGTGATCAAGGAGCTCGTCGCGAGCCTCGATCGGGACGGATAGACCGGCCGCGGGATAGGCCTCTCCCGGGCCCGCAACTCCCCCCGGTCAGGCCACGTGATCGCATTGCCCGCGTGTCGATTGCGCCTTAGCTATCTCTCAACTGTAAACTGAAAATTAGCAAATTGCGCCCGAACTGTCGGGGAGTGATTCGTACGTTCCCGTACACTCCGGCCGTCGCGCGTCGAACCGCGGACAAGCGCAACCTGAGGGGTAGACCGCATGCGAGGGACCGCAAGACCGGATCCGAACCGCGAGAGCACGCTTCGGCATGTCCGCTTCGATCGAGGCTCGGGAGGCACCGGTCGGCAGCTTCAAGCGCAGCCAGAGCCCGAGCCGAGCCTCAGGGCCCTGCTCGTCGGCGGCAACGCGAAGGAAGCCGAGCAGACGGTGGCACTGCTCGAGCGGACCTTCGGCGAGCGGTGCCGGTGCGACCGCCTGAACGGCTCCGCCGGCGCAGCCGACCTCATCCGGAGCGACCAGTACGACGTCCTCCTCATTGCCGAAAACCCGGAGGAAGGCGACGTGGCGGAGATCGTCGGCTCAAGCATGGCGCTCGGCTGTCGGCTGCCGATCGTCGTGCTTGCACGCAGTTCCGACAGGGATCTCGACCTCAGGGTGGTCGAGGCCGGCGCAATGGACTGCATTCCGATGGCCGATCTGACGCCCGCGTTACTCGAACGGTCCATACGCCACGCACTCGTTCACGAGCACCTCGCCGCACGTACGCGCTGCGAAATCGAGTCGCTTTCCGTTGAGATCGGGCGGCTCAACATGCTGCGCGATGCCGGCCATCGTTTCGTGGACAATGCGTGCCATGATTTCCGCTCGCCGCTGACGGTGATCAGGGAGTTCTCCTCGATCATTGCGGACGGCCTCGCCGGCGACGTGAACGAAGAGCAGTCCGAATTCCTCGGGATCGTCCTCACGCGCGTCGATCAGCTGAGCCACATGGTCGATTCCATCCTCGACGCCAGCCGGCTGGAATCCGATCTGATCAGCGTCCAGCGCGAGCAGCACTCGCCGGCCGCGCTCGTCGAGCAATCCCGCCCGACCCTGGAGCAGCAGGCGAGCGGCCACGGCGCCCAGCTTCGTATCTCCATCCCCGATTCGCTGCCGGATGTCTTCGCCGATGCGGAATCCGTCGGCCGCATCATTTCGAATCTCGCGACCAATGCCTGCAAGTTCGCCGGCGACAGCGGCCGGATCGAGATATGGATCCGCCACGAGCCCGGCGCCGGCGCGGTCACCTTCGGCGTCACCGATAGCGGCCCGGGCATCGCACCCGAGCACGTCAAGGTCATCTTCGATCGCTTCCGGCAAATCGAAAGCGACACGGAACGGGCGAAGAAGGGCTTCGGACTCGGCCTGCACATCGCGAGCGAGCTCGTGCGCGTCAACTTCGGCACGCTGTCGGTGGAGAGCGAGCCGAACAAGGGAAGCACCTTCTCCTTCACCCTGCCGGTGTTCGACGCCGATGTGCTGCTGCCGCTTCACTTCAGCTTCCTCAAAACGTCCCGGCACAATTTCCAGAACGTCTCGATCGCAATTGCGACCCTGGCGAGCGACACCGGGCGGGACGCTCTCGTGGAGGCCGAGCGCTTCCTGACTCGCCAGTTCCGCTCCTACGATCTCCTTCTGCGGATCGGCGAGACCACCTGGCTCGCATGCTTCGCCTGCAA
>CAZMJQ010000285.1:0-3554 GCA_964566475.1 uncultured Propylenella sp.
CGAGAGCGTCAAGCAGACGAGCGAAGGCATTGTCGTCGGGGACGATGCGCTCCCCGGGGCCGTGCCCGGGATGGTGCGGCAGGAGGACGGTCGGCACCGCCCAGACCGTGAAGCCGAGGCGCTCCAGGGCGAACACCATGGCGCGGTTGCCGACGCTGCCGCGCGCCACGTGGCTCGATATGGCGATGATTGTGCCGCCTTCGGCCATGATCTTCCCTTTCGCGCCTCAAAGATGAGGTTATCATCGTCTTCGATCTCGTTGAAATCGCTCCAGGGACCCGCATGCCCGACATCCTTCCGCGCCGCTCCATTCTTTACGTGCCGGCCGACAAGCCGCGCGCCATCGCCAAGGCGCGGGAGCTCAATCCGGACGCGGTCATCTTCGACCTGGAGGATTCCGTCGCGCCGGAGGCGAAGGACGTCGCGCGCGAGGCACTGCGCGACGCGCTGGCCGAGCCCTTTCCCTGCGACGTCGCGGTGCGGATCAACGATCTCGACACGCAGTGGGCGACGGAAGACGTGCTGGCGGCGGTCGCGGTCGGCGCCGCGGCCGTGCTCGTGCCCAAGGTCGAAGGGCCGGGCTCTCTCCGCACGGTCGCGGAGGCGCTCGACCAGGCCGACGCGCTCGATGCGACCGAGATCTGGGCGATGATCGAGACGCCGAAGGCGCTCCTGCACCTCCCGGCGATCGCCGCGCTCGCCGACGATCCGGCGGTTCCGCTCGCCGCCTTCGTGATCGGCACGAACGACCTGTCGCTTGCCACGCGCGTGCCGCAGAGCGAGGACCGCGCGGCGTTCGTGCCCTGGTTCATGCAGATCGTCGCCGCGGCGCGGGCGCACGGCGTCGACGTGATCGACGGACCGTGCAACGCGTTCCGCGACGCGGCGCGGCTGGAGGCGGAGTGCCGGCAGGCGCGCGCCCTCGGCATGGACGGTAAGTCGCTCATCCATCCGGGCCAGATCGACGCCGCCAACCGCATCTTCGCGCCAAGCACGGAGGAGCGGCAGGCGGCGGAGGCTGTCGTGGCGGCCTTTGCGCTCCCGGAGAATCAGGACAAGGGGGTGATCGCGCTCGACGGGCGCATGCTGGAGCGCCTGCATCTGGAGCAGGCGGAGCGCGTGCTGGTGCTTTACGCCGCGATCGAGGAGAAGGAAGCGCGATGAGGCTTTATCGACTGCTCACCGGCGAGGGAGACAGCGTCTTCTGCAAGAAGGTCTCCGAGGCGCTGAACAAGGGATGGGAGCTGCATGGCTCGACCGCCATGACGTTCGACACGGCAAGCGGACGGCCTATCGCGGCCCAGGCTGTGGTGAAGACGGTCGGCGCCGACTGGGAAACGGAGAGCGTCAAGCAAGACTTCAAGCTTGGCGCGTATTAAGCCGGTCGCCTGAAGCCGGAAACGCGAGCCACCAGAATGCCCCTCATCTACAGAATGCTCGGCTATGGCGGGAACGGTCTGCTCACCCTGTTCGGACTCCTCGCGCTGCTGTCCGGCGAGGCGTTCTGGATTGGGACGTTCATGGCAATCCTGGGCGGGCTCAACCTCTATCTCATCCGCAAGATCGACCTCTACTCGCGCGAGGAGGTGTGGCTCGAGGCGGAAATCAGAAAGCGCGAGCTGCGCAGGCAGATCATCGAGATGGACCAGGAGGGCACGGCCGGCGGAACTTCGGACGAGCCGAGGCGTATACCCGCGGCGGACGAAAGCCAGCCGCCGCGAGGCTGATGCTTCGCCGAAATCTTGGTCGGCTGCACGGCCTCCGCGCTTCAACAGCAAGGAGGAGAAGATGCGTTTCACCCCGATCACCATGGCACTCGCCGCAGCAGTGCTGGCGGCCGGCCCCGCCCTCGCGCAGGACGATATGGCGACTGCGACGGCAAGCCTGGTCGGCCCGGACGGAACCGAGCACGGCACCGCAACTTTCACCGACACGCCCGCGGGCGTGCTGATCAGGGCGGAGCTCACCGGGCTGCCGCCGGGCGAGCACGGGTTCCACCTGCACGAGACGGGCGAATGCGAGCCGGACTTCGGCGCGGCCGGCGGGCATTACAATCCGACCAACGCCGAGCACGGCTTCAACGTCACCGGCGGCCCGCATGCCGGCGACATGCCGAACATCCACGTGCCCGACTCGGGCGATCTCACCATCGAGGTGCTGAACACCTACGTCACGCTCGAGGAGGGCGCCACCGCGACGCTGTTCGACGACGACGGCACGGCGCTGATGATTCATGCCGGGGCCGACGACTACGAGAGCCAGCCGGCGGGCGATGCGGGCGACCGCATCGCATGCGGCGTCATCGAGAGATAGCGCAGCTGCGCAGCTAGAGGCTCAGCTCGCTGTGCGAGCCGAGGCGGACAAGCTCAAGAGTACGTTCGTCCGGCTTGCGATAAATGAGAACGAGATCGGGTCGGAGGTGGCAGTCACGATGGTCGCTCCAGTCGCCGGAGAGCGAATGATCGAAGAAGCGGCGCGGCAGGGGGGTGTCAATCACCAGCATGTCGACAGCTTCCGCAAGAAGTGCGTCGAGCCTCCTGCCATGCTGTCCCTTCTGCTCGCGCTTGTAGTCGCGCTTGAAGCGGGCGGTGTAGCTAATCGTCCGCATTCAGGCTTGCGATCAATTCCTCCGTCGACCCCACCTTGACGAGCTCTCCCCGGCGCGCCGCCTTCATGGCTTCGATCGTCTGACGGTTGGGAGCGAGCGGCTCGAAAGGGAGTGCCTTGTCGTTGGCGATCCGCATCATCATCAGGCGGAACGCATCGGAGACCGTGAGCCCCATTGCGGCAAGCACGGCAGATGCTTCCTGCTTGACGCGTTCGTCGATCCGGGCTCGGACAACGGAATTTGCGGGCATGCTATAGCTCCTTTGGGCTACAATGTAGCGCAAAGGAGAACGGATGCAAGGGAACCTGCGGTGGCGAAGCGAGCCGTCGGCGGCAAGTCCATGACCGACTGCCGCGACGAGTTCCCGAAATCCTTGGTCCGAGGGCGCGATGCTCCCCGCCAGGCGTTGCTCCACTGGGCTTACGACAACCGCAAGATCTGACCTGAGACTCGTCGCCCTGCGCCGAGGCGCAGGGCGGGATAGAGGGCTGCCTGGAGAGCGCCTCGATCCGGGGCGTCAGGCTGCGACGGCGCGAAGCGGCGTGACCTCAGCTTCGCGCGCCGTCTCCAGCAGTCCGAGAGCGACCTCGAACGACGCCGGGTTGTGCATCGCGCCCACGGGGCTTCGGCCGTCGAGGGAGGCCTGCGGCGCGGCGAGCCAGCGCTCCGCCGCGGCGACGTCGCGGAAGTGCCGGAACGCCATGTGCCGGAGGACATCCGTGCGAATGTCCTCCGCCGACTCGTCGAGCTGCTTCGTGGCGGCGTACGACAGATACCCGCCGAGCAGCGCCCCGATGGCGACGCCCATGAGCACGATGAGGATCACGTAGTCCACAGGCGGGACAACGCTTTGCGGTCCGAACCGGGCGCCAATGGCCACATAGCCGCAGAAACCCGTGATGGCGGCCTGACTGAGGATGCCGATCGTGGTGTTGCCGCACGAGCC
>CAZMJQ010000286.1:0-4441 GCA_964566475.1 uncultured Propylenella sp.
GCCGGTGACGTCGGTGGTGCGGAAATAGAACTGCGGGCGATAGTTGGTGAAGAACGGCGTATGCCGGCCGCCCTCCTCCTTCGTAAGGATGTAGGCCTCGGCCTTGAACTTGGTGTGCGGCGTCACCGAGCCGGGCTTGCACAGCACCTGCCCGCGCTCCACGCCCTCGCGCTCCACGCCGCGCAAGAGGCAGCCCACGTTGTCGCCGGCCTGTCCCTGGTCGAGCAGCTTGCGGAACATCTCCACGCCGGTGACGGTGGTCTTCGAAGTCGGGCGGATGCCGACGATCTCGACTTCCTCGCCCACCTTGATGATGCCGCGTTCGACGCGGCCGGTCACGACCGTGCCGCGGCCGGAAATGGAGAACACGTCCTCGATCGGCATGAGGAACGGCTGGTCGATCGGGCGCTCCGGCGTCGGGATGTAGTCGTCGACGGCCTTCATAAGCTCGCGGATCGAGTTCTCGCCGATCTCGGCATTGCTCTCCTCGAGGGCAGCGAGCGCCGAGCCCTTGACCACCGGAATGTCGTCGCCCGGGAACTCGTAGACGGAAAGCAGCTCGCGCACTTCGAGCTCGACCAGGTCGAGCAGCTCCGGATCGTCGACCTGGTCGACCTTGTTGAGATAGACCACGAGCGCCGGCACGCCGACCTGGCGGGCAAGCAGGATGTGCTCGCGGGTCTGCGGCATCGGTCCGTCGGCGGCGGACACGACGAGGATGGCCCCGTCCATCTGCGCCGCGCCGGTGATCATGTTCTTCACGTAGTCGGCGTGGCCCGGACAGTCGACGTGAGCGTAGTGGCGGGCTTCGGTCTCGTATTCCACGTGCGCGGTGTTGATCGTGATGCCGCGCGCCTTCTCTTCCGGCGCAGCGTCGATCGACTCGTACGTGCGATACTCGCCGAACAGCTTGGTTATCGCCGCGGTCAGCGTCGTCTTGCCGTGATCGACATGCCCGATCGTGCCGATATTGGCGTGAGGCTTTGTTCTCTCGAATTTCGATTTCGCCATCAGCTCTCTCCGTCTGACTGAACCTGTCGTTACCGATCAGGCGTATTTGGACTGAATTTCTTGCGCCACCTGGCTCGGCACCTGCGCATAGTGGTCGAACTGCATCGTATACTGCGCCCGCCCCTGGCTCATGGACCGAAGCGTGTTCACGTAGCCGAACATGTTGGCGAGCGGCACCATGGCGTTCACCACGGTGGCGTTGCCGCGCATCTCGGTGCCCTGCACCTGCCCGCGCCGCGAGTTGAGGTCGCCGATGACGGAGCCGGCATAGTCGTCCGGCGTCACCACCTCGACCTTCATCATCGGCTCCAGGAGCACCGGCCGCGCCTTCTGCACGCCCTCGCGGAACGCCGAGCGGCCCGCGATCTCGAAGGCAAGCACGGAGGAATCCACCTCGTGCGAGGCGCCGTCGAGCAGGGTCGCCTTGATGTCGACCATCGGGAAGCCGGCGATCACGCCGCCGCCCATCGACCCGGCGATGCCCTTCTCGACGCCCGGCACGTACTCTCTCGGCACGTTGCCGCCGACGACCTTGTTCTCGAACTCGAACCCGCCGCCGGACTCAAGCGGCTCGAAGCGGATCTTGACGCGCGCGAACTGGCCTGAGCCGCCGGTCTGCTTCTTGTGCGTGTAGTCGACTTCCGCCGCCTGGGTGATCGTCTCGCGATAGGCGACCTGCGGCTGGCCGACATTGGCGTCGACCTTGAACTCGCGCTTCATGCGGTCGACGATGATGTCGAGGTGGAGCTCGCCCATCCCGGCGATGATCGTCTGCCCGGATTCCTCGTCGGTCTTGACGCGGAAGGACGGATCCTCCGCGGCCAGCCGGTTCAGCGCCAGGCCCATCTTCTCCTGATCGGCCTTGGAGTTCGGCTCGATGGCGATCTCGATCACCGGCTCGGGGAACTCCATGCGCTCCAGGATCACTGGCTTGCTGGCATCGCAGAGCGTATCGCCGGTGGTCGTGTCCTTGAGGCCGACCAGCGCGACGATGTCGCCGGCGAAGGCTTCCTTGATCTCCTCGCGGTTGTTGGAGTGCATGAGCAGCATTCGGCCGATGCGCTCGCGCTTCTCCTTGACCGTGTTCATCAGGCCGGCGCCGGATTCGAGCTTGCCCGAGTACAGGCGCGCGAAGGTCAGCGATCCGACGAAGGGATCGTTCATGATCTTGAACGCCAGCATCGCCAGCGGCTCGTCGTCGGACGAGACGCGCTTGATCTCCTCGCCGGACTTCGGGTCGATGCCGCGGATGGGCGGCACCTCGACCGGGCTCGGGAGATAATCGACGACGGCGTCGAGAAGGAGCTGCACGCCCTTGTTCTTGAACGCCGAGCCGGCAAGCACGGGGAAGAACTGCACCGCGCAGGTGCCCTTGCGGACCAGGCGGCGGATCGTGTCGTTGTCGGGCTGATTGCCCTCGAGGTACGCCTCCATCGCCGTGTCGTCGAGCTCGACGACGGTCTCCACCAGCTTCTCCCGCCACTCCTCCGCCTGGGCCTTCAGCTCGTCCGGAACGTCTACCGTGTCCCACTGCGCGCCGAGGGTCTCGTCGCGCCAGATGCGGGCGGTCATCTCGATCAGGTCGACGACGCCGCGGAACTCGTTCTCGGCCCCGACCGGCAGCTGCAGCACCAGCGGCTTCGCGCCGAGCCGGTCCTCCATCATCTCGACGCATCGGTAGAAGTCGGCGCCGATCTTGTCCATCTTGTTGACGAAGACCATGCGCGGGACTTTGTACTTGTCGGCCTGGCGCCACACGGTCTCCGTCTGCGGCTCCACGCCCGCATTGGCATCGAGCAGCGCGATGGCGCCGTCGAGCACGCGCAGCGAGCGCTCCACCTCGATGGTGAAGTCGACGTGCCCGGGCGTATCGATGATATTGAGGCGCCGCTTCTTGCCGTCGCGGCCTTCCCAGAAGGTGGTGGTCGCGGCGGACGTGATCGTTATGCCGCGCTCCTGCTCCTGCTCCATCCAGTCCATGACCGCCGCGCCCTCGTGGACCTCGCCCATCTTGTGGCTGCGGCCCGTGTAGAAAAGGATGCGTTCCGTGGTCGTGGTCTTGCCGGCATCGATGTGGGCCATGATGCCGAAGTTGCGGTAGTCCTCGATCTTGTAATCGCGAGGCATGGTCTCTTCTCGTCGTCTCGTTACCAGCGGTAATGCGAGAAGGCGCGGTTCGCTTCCGCCATGCGGTGCGTGTCCTCGCGCTTCTTCACGGCATTGCCGCGATTGTTGGATGCATCCAGGAGCTCGCCGGAAAGACGGCCCACCATGGTTCGCTCGTTGCGCCCGCGCGCCGCCGAGATCAGCCAGCGGATGGCCAGCGCCTGCCGCCGCTCCACACGCACCTCCACCGGCACCTGATACGTGGCGCCGCCGACGCGCCGCGAGCGAACCTCGATCTGCGGCATGATGTTCTCCAGCGCCTGGTGGAACACGCCGACGGGGTCCTGCCGGGTGCGGCTCTCCACCTGATCGAGCGCGCCGTAGACGATGGCCTCGGCCACAGATTTTTTGCCGGCGTACATGACCGAGTTCATGAACTTGGAGAGCACCACGTCGCCGTACTTGGCGTCCGGGATGATCTCCCGCTTCTCGGCGCGATGGCGTCGCGACATCTGGCGTCTTCCTTCGAACCTGTTGGCAGCGAAAATCCCGACCTGCGCATCGTGCAGACCGGGATCGCTGCAGTCCTCGTTATTTCGGCCGCTTGGCGCCGTACTTGGAACGGCGCTGGCGGCGGTCCTTCACGCCCTGCGTGTCGAGCACGCCGCGCAGGATGTGGTAGCGCACGCCCGGCAGGTCCTTCACGCGGCCGCCTCGGATCATCACCACCGAGTGCTCCTGCAGGTTATGCCCCTCGCCGGGGATGTAGCCGATGACCTCGTAGCCGTTGGTGAGGCGCACCTTCGCGACCTTGCGGAGCGCGGAGTTCGGCTTCTTCGGCGTGGTTGTATAGACGCGCGTGCACACCCCGCGCTTCTGCGGATTGGCCTCGAGCGCCGGAACCTTGTTGCGCTTCGCCGGCGCCTCGCGCGGCTTGCGAATCAGCTGCTGGATCGTCGGCATTCCTTACCCGTCGTCCTCTCCCCGCACCGGAACGTGCGATGAAAATCGCACCGTCCGCTCCCGCAGAGCGGCGGTGCCGAAAAGCAGAGGATCGCGTCCGGACGGCCGCGATCATGACCCCATACTTCAGCGTCTGGCCCTGGCAGCGTCTAAGTCGACTGGGTCTCGCGCTCGGCGCGCAACGACCGGGCTCGGCTTACCGCCTGCCCGTGGGCTGCGTTCATCTAGCGATTGCCCCCTGGGGCGTCAACCCCGCGAAGACGCTGGAACCGGGAATTTTCCGCAGCGGAACGTCAGGCAAGATAGGGAAGCGCGGCGATGACGACGTAGCCGGCCGTCAGCCCGAAGAAGAGAAGCGTGC
>CAZMJQ010000287.1:0-6665 GCA_964566475.1 uncultured Propylenella sp.
GAGGACGGCTTCCGCATCGCCGAGGAGGACCTCAGGCTGCGCGGCGAGGGCGACGTGCTCGGCACGCGGCAATCGGGCATGCCCGGCTTCCGCATTGCGCTACCCGAGGTGCACGGCGAGCTGCTGGAGGTGGCGCGCGACGAGGCGAGGCTCGCCATCAGCCGCGACCCGGAATTCTCGTCCGCGCGCTCCGAGGCGCTCCGGCTGCTGCTCTACCTCTTCGGCCGCGACGAGGCCGTGCGCCTGATGCGGGCGGGCTGAGGTGGCTTCCGCTACTCAGCGGCCTCCGAGATGGGCTTCCCGCGCTCGGCCGAGACGCGGTCCTGGAACGCCTTCTCGGGGACGACCAGCCCGGCGGAGATGATCATCTTGGCGGCTTCCTCGACCGACATGTCGAGCTCGATCGCGTCGCGCCGGGGAACGAAAACCAGGAACCCGGCGGTGACGTTGGGGGTGTTGGGGATGAAGACGGCGTACGGCTCCTCGCTCTCGAGCCGGGTTGCCACCTCGCCCTTGGCGCCGGTGGCGACGAAGCCGACGCGCCACACTCCCTTCTCCGGATACTCGACGAGCACCACCTTCTGGAACGACCGGTTCGACTGGGAGATCACCGTCTGAAAGAGCTGCTTCAGCCCGCGATAGATGTTGCGCACGAAAGGCGTGCGGTCGACGAGGTTCTCGCCGTAGGAGACAATCGTTCGCCCGACCAGGCTGGCGGTGAGGAAGCCGAGCAGCGTCAGCACCAGTATGGCGAAGAGGAGACCGACGCCGGGCACCGAAAAAGGCAGATAGTTGTCAGGATTGTAGACGTTGGGAATCAGCGGCTTGACGCGATTGTCCACCCAGTGAACGAATGTCCAAGTGATATAGATCGTGATGCCGACGGGCGCGGCGACAACGATTCCCGTCAGGAAATAGTTCCTGAGCCGCACCCTGAGGCGCGACCGCCGCCGCCGTGGCGGCGTGGCGTGAACGAGATCGTCAAGGTCCATCTACGGGCTCCGGGCCGGCCCGCCCCCGCGGGCCGTCGACGCCTAAGCGCCCCCCATCGGTCCATACTCCGACAGAAGGCGCGGTGCTGCAAGATTCTGTCGCAGCGCTATTCGACCGTGACGGATTTCGCCAGGTTTCGCGGCTGATCGACGTCGGTGCCGCGCACGACCGCCGTATGATACGCGATCTGTTGCACCGGCAGCGCGTAGACGATAGGCGCGACCTCCGGCGCCATGTCGGGCAGGACGATGGTGGCCATCGTCTCCAGCGACGCCTCCTCCGCTCCGCGCCGGTCGGTCAAGAGGATGATCCGCCCGCCCCGCGCCGCGACCTCCTGCATGTTGGAGACGGTCTTCTCGAACAGCGCGTCGTGCGGCGCGATCACGATCACGGGCACCGTCTCGTCGATCAGCGCGATCGGACCATGCTTCAGCTCGCCGGCGGCATAGCCCTCGGCGTGGATGTAGGAGATCTCCTTGATCTTCAGCGCGCCTTCCAGCGCCAGCGGGTAGCTGGTCCCGCGCCCGAGATAGAGCACGCCTTCAGCCTTCGACAGCTCCTTGGCCAGCGCCTCGATTTGCGGCTCCAGCTTCAGCGCCTGCGCCGCATGCCGCGGCACCTCGATCGCGGCGCGCACCAGCCGCTCTTCCTCTGCGTCCGAGATCGTGCCCCGCTGCTTCGCCGCGGTGACGGCGAGAGCGAACAGCACGGAGAGCTGGCACGTGAACGCCTTGGTCGAGGCGACGCCGATCTCGGGGCCGGCAAGCGTCGGGAGGACGTAGTCGGCCTCGCGCGCGATCGACGATGTCGGCACGTTCACAATCGCGCCGATCTTCTGGCCGCCCGCCGCGCAGTAGCGAAGCGCCGCCAGCGTGTCGGCGGTCTCCCCCGACTGCGAAATGAAGAGCGCCAGGCCATCCTTGTCGAGCGGCGTCTCGCGGTAGCGGAACTCCGAGGCGATATCGATCTCGACCGGCAGCCGCGCTAGCTTCTCGAACCAGTATTTTCCGATGTGCCCAGCGTAGCTGGCGGTGCCGCACGCCGACATGACCAGCCGGCTGAGCCCGCGGAAGTCGACCGGCGCGTCCTCCGGCAGCCGGGTGCGGCCGGTGACGAAATCCATGTAGTGGCCGAGCGTGTGGGCGATGACTTCCGGCTGCTCGTAGATCTCCTTGAGCATGAAGTGCCGGTGATTGCCCTTGTCGACCGTGAGGCTGGAGGCCACCGCGTGGATGATCGGCCGCTCCACGGCGAGGCCTTCGTCGTTGAATATCTGCACCGAATGGCGCGTCACCACCGCCCAGTCGCCGTCCTCCAGGTATGTGATGGAGTCGGTGAACGGTGCCAGCGCGATGGCGTCGGAGCCGAGAAACATCTCGCCGTCACCGTGGCCGATCGCAAGCGGGCTGCCGCGGCGGGCCGCGACGAGGAGGTCGTCCTCGCCGGCGAACAGCACCGCCAGCGCGAAGGCGCCCTCCAGCCGGCCGAGCGTGTCGGCCACCGCCTCCACCGGCTTCAGCCCGCGGTCGAGCGCCATGGTGAGGAGGTGCGCGACGACCTCCGTGTCGGTGTCGCTGGCGAGCTTGCGGCCCGCGGCGGCGATGTCGCGCCGTAGCGCCTGAAAATTCTCGATGATGCCGTTGTGGACCACCGCCACGCGGTCGGTGGCATGCGGATGCGCGTTCGATTCCGTCGGCGCGCCGTGCGTCGCCCAGCGCGTGTGGCCGATCCCCGCCACGCCGGAAAGCGGCGCTGCCGTCAGGCGCGCTTCCAGGTTGACGAGCTTACCCTCGGCCCGGCGCCGGGTGAGGACGCCCCCTTCCAGCGTGGCGATGCCGGCGGAATCGTAGCCGCGATATTCCAGCCGCTTCAGCGCATCCACGATGAGCGGCGCGACGGCTCCGCGCCCCAGGATGCCGACTATGCCACACATCCCCCGACCTCGCTCGAATCCTCAGTCCGCCCTTCTAATGAAGCGCCGGAACCGGCGGAAATCAAAACCAATGTCAGATTATGACTAAGAGGCCGGCGATGACGTTAAGACGATCGCAGCTTCTTGCGCAGTTCCGCCGCCCGGCCGGGCTTGCTGACCTGACGTGCCCGGCCGAAGGCGAGCGCGTCGGCCTCCACGTCGTCGGTTATGACGCTGCCGGAGGCGATATAGGCCCCGTCCCCGATCGTGACCGGGGCAACCAGGGACGAATTCGAGCCGATGAACGCCCCCGCGCCGATCTCCGTCCGGTGCTTCGAGAATCCGTCGTAGTTGCAGGTGATGGTGCCGGCGCCGACGTTGGTCTTCGTGCCGACGCTGGCATCCCCGATGTAGGAGAGGTGGTTGATCTTCGCCCCCTCGCCGATCTCGGCCTGCTTGACCTCGACGAAGTTGCCGATACGGGCGCCGGCGCCGATCGAGGCCCCCGGCCGGAGACGTGCGAACGGGCCTATAATGGCGCCGGGCGCGATGTCGGCGCCTTCGACGTGCGAGAACGCCCGGATCGTCACCCCTTCCCCGACCCTGACGCCCGGGCCGAAGACGACATTCGGCTCGACCGTGACGTCGCGGCCGAGAACCGTGTCGTGTGCCAGGAAGACGGTCTCCGGCGCGACCAGGGTCACACCCGCAGCCATCGCTTCGGCGCGCCTTCTCGTTTGGAACAGGCGCTCCGCCGCGGCAAGCTGCGCCCGGTCGTTGATGCCGATCGTCTCGTCCGCCCCGATCTCCACCGCCGTGACCATCAGGTCACGGGCGTGGGCGATCTCCACCGCGTCTGTCAGGTAGAACTCACGCTGGTCGTTGTCGTCGCTGATCGCATCGAGCAGGTCGATCGCGGTCGCTCCGGCAAGCGCCATCATGCCGCCGTTGCAGAAGCGGATGGCGCGCTCCGCCTGGCTCGCGTCGCGCTCCTCGCGGATGGCGACGAGCCGGTCCCCCTCCATCACGAGCCGGCCGTAGCCGCGCGGGTCGTCGGGCCGCATGCCGCCGACGACGACGCTCGCGCCGCCCGCGATCCTCTCGCGCATCAGCTCCACGGAGCGCGATGAGAGGAACGGCGTGTCGCCGAACACGACCATCACATCGCCCGCCTCGGCGATAGCCTCGCGCGCCACGAGCGCCGCGTGCCCGGTTCCGAGCTGCCTGTCCTGCACCAGCACCGTGGCGTTGGCGTAGCGCTTCCCGACCGCCTTCGCGATCTCGTCCTTCGAGGTCGGCGCCGCCACCACGACGATGCGCCCCACCGCCGGCGCCACGGCATCCAGGACATGAAAGAGCATGGGCAGGCCGCCGATCGGATGCAGCACCTTCGGCCGGCGCGATTTCATCCTCTTGCCCTCGCCGGCGGCGAGCACCACGGCCAGACTTGTGCGCATGGCATCGTCCTCAAGCTGTCATGCCGGGCATGCGATTCGCCGCCTTGCCCGATCCAGGGCCGTGCGTTACCGCAACGGCGGCATTCGGAAAACTCAATCCTCAAACATGGATTACAGCGACTGGCGCGTGCGCGACGTGCTGCTTATCGCGCTCGTGCCCCTGTTCTTCTCGGCCAACATGGTGATCGGCCGCTCCGTGGTGACGGAGGTCGGTCCGTGGACGCTCGCCTTTCTGCGGTGGAGCCTCGCGTTCCTCCTCGTGCTGCCGTTTGCGGCGCCGCGGCTCCGCCGGGATTTGGACGCGCTCATGGCGGAGGCCCACCTCCTGCCGGTTCTCGGCTTCCTAGGCATGTTCATGTGCGGCGGCGTCGTCTACGTCGGGCTGCACTATACGACGGCGACCAACGGGATGCTGATCTACGCGGCCTCCAACGTCCTGATTCTCCTGCTGGAATGGGCGTTCCGCGGTCGCCCGATCGGCCTACGGGAGGTCGTTGGCACGGCGCTCGCCCTGATCGGGGTGGCGGTGGTGGCGCTGCGCGGCGATCTGTCCACCTTCGCGCTCAATCCCGGCGATCTTCTCATCGGCACCGCGGCCATTTCCTGGGCCGTCTATGCCGTGCTCTTGAAGCGCCCGGGGTTGACCGCCGTCCCCGGCCTCTCGCTCTTCGCCGCGACCATGTTCGCGGGCGCCGTCCTGCTTGCGCCAATGACGCTCTGGGAGATGCTGAGCGGCCCTGCCCTGCCGCAGAGCGCGAAGGCGTGGCTCGGCGTGGCGGGCGTGGCGCTCATCCCCTCGATCGGCGCTTTCTTCGGTTATCAGCACGGCGTGCGCCGCTTCGGGCCCGCCACAATGGCCGCATCGTCCTATCTGTGGACACCCTACGGGGTAATCCTCGCCCTCATTTTCCTCGGCGAGACGCTGCACGGCTACCACCTGACCGGCCTCGCCCTGGTCCTTTCCGGCGTGGTCCTGGCGACGGCTCGCCGGCAGCCGCAACCCGCGCCTTCTTCCGCGGCATAGTGGCGCGCCGCGCCGCCTCGCAGGCGAGCTCCGCCCACTCCCCGACGAGGTCGGGATCTTCAAGCGCCTCGTCCGGCAGGCTCCAGTAGGACATCGTGGCCCGCTTGCCCTCGCGGGAATAGACGAAGGGCCGGCTTCCGGCCGCGCGGAAGCGCTCCGCGGTCTCTTCGTCGGCCTTGAGGTAGATCTCGCTGTCGCTGACCAGAGCGAACATCAGCCCGTCGCGGTAGATGCCGGCCCCGCCGAACATGCGGCGGACCGTGATGGGCCCGCAGGCCGCGAAAATGTCGTGAAGCCAGTCGTGCCCGGCGCTCAGCCGCGCGCCTCCGCAAGCTCGCCGGCGTCCACCGGCCGAAGCTCGACCGACTCGCCGCAGCCGCAGGCCGAGGTCTGGTTCGGATTTCGGAACACGAAGCCGGTCCTGAGCTTCGTCACCTCGAAATCCATCTCCGTGCCGAGCAGGAAGAGCGTCGCCTCGGGGTTCACGAAGACCTTGGCGCCGCCGATATCGACCACGTCGTCGCGCGGCTCGACCTCGCGCACCATTTCGACGGTGTACTCCATCCCGGCGCAGCCGCCCTTCTTGATGCCCACGCGGATGCCTTCGGCAGAGCCGCCGGCATTGGCTACGATCTCGCGCACGCGCTCCGCGGCGCGGTCCGTGACAGTGACTACCTTGAATCCGAGCATGGACTGAATCTAAGCGTTTCTCTTTAGGATTTCCAGTCGGTCACCACCAGCCGATGGCGACCTTGGCCTCGTCCGACATGCGTTCCGGCGACCAGGGCGGGTCGAAGACGAGGTTGGCCTTGGCCCCGGAGACGCCCGGAACCGCTGACACGGCGTCCTCCACCCACATCGGCATTTCGCCCGCCACTGGGCAGCCCGGCGCCGTGAGCGTCATCTCCACGTCGACATGGCGGTTGTCGTCGATATCGACCTTGTAGATCAGGCCGAGCTCGTAGATGTCGGCTGGGATCTCCGGGTCGTAGACCGTCTTCAGCGCCGCCACGATGCCGGAGGAGAGCAGCTCCAGCTCCTCCGGCGGGATCGAGGACGCCTCGAACGCCGCCTCGTTCGGCTGCGCGTCGGCTCCCGCTTCCGCGCCAGTGGAGGTTTCGGTCTCGCTCATTCCGCGGCCTCCTTGTGCTGGTTGCGCTGCGCCAAGCCTTTAATCTGGTCACCAACTTCTTGCCGCGCAAGGTTCAGCTCGTAGGTCTTCTGCAGGTTCATCCAGAGTTCCGGACCAGTACCGAACCAATGACCGAGCCGCAGCGCG
>CAZMJQ010000288.1:0-10104 GCA_964566475.1 uncultured Propylenella sp.
GAGAAGGGCCATCTCATCCGCCGCAAGGGCGCGTCCGGGCGGCTGACGCGCGACTGAGTCGGCTCAAGCCGCGTTAGCAGTGTCCGCCGGCGCCATTCCGAGCGCGTGCATATAGAGATCGAGAAGCGCCTCCTCCTCCTGCCGCTCCGCCGTGTCCTTCTTCCTGAGCCGTATCACCTGCCGCATGACCTTCGTGTCGAAGCCCTGGCCCTTCGCCTCGGCGTAGACGTCGCGGATGTCGTCCGCGATCCCCTTCTTCTCCTCCTCGAGTCGCTCGATGCGCTCTATGAACGACTTCAGTTGACCGGCTGCGACGCCGCCCGATTGGGACATCCCGACACTCCCTCGTGAACGTGAGGTCGACGTGCCCGGACGGCCCTCGCAGGTCAACATGCCGAGGCGATCAATCCTCGATATCCAAGGGTCAGTGCGCCGGGCGGTTCTTCTCGAACGCCTTCTGCTGGCCGGGCGAGGCCTCGGTCTGGTATTGCTCCCGCCACGCATCGTACGGCATGCCGTAGACGATCTCGCGGCTTTCTTCCTTCGACAGCGGGATGCCCTTCTCCTCCGCCGCCTCCCGGTACCAGTTCGAGAGGCAATTGCGGCAGAAGCCGGCCAGATTCATCATGTCGATGTTCTGCACGTCGGTGCGCTCACGAAGATGCCGCACCAGCCGGCGGAAGGCCGCCGCCTCAAGCGCGGTGCGGGTGGCGTCGTCGATCTGCGGCATCGTCTTCTCCTTCAGCGGGATCGGCCCCTTCCCTCATAGGATAAGAGCCCGCGTCCCGACCTTCCAGTGCAGCGGCCGCCCAGCCCCGGCTTTCGGGAGTCGCAGATTCGCAAACGGCGCGCTATCGAGTGCGTGATGGTCGCGCCCGCTCCCCGCCTGCCCGCTCCCGCGTTCGACTGGGCCCCGATCGCGCTCGTCGCCATGGTGGGCGGCGCGGTGGCCATGGGCATCTCGCCCATCTTCGTGCGCTTCGCGGAAGTTGGGCCGTTTACCAGCGCCTTCTGGCGCGTGGCGCTGGCGCTTCCGGCGCTGTGGCTCTGGGCGGAGCTGGAGCGGCCTCCGGAGAAGAGCCGCCCCGATGCGTCGGCCCGCCTCTCCGTCGTCGTCGCAGGGCTCCTCTTCGCCGGCGACCTGACGTTCTGGCATCTCGCCATCATGAACACCTCGGTCGCCAACGCGACCTTCCTCGCGACGCTCGCACCGGTATGGGTGGTGCTCGGCTCCGGCCTGTTCCTCGCGGAGCCGGTGGAGCGCAGGGTCTTTCTCGGCCTGGGACTTTGCCTGATCGGCGCGGGAGCGCTCATCGGCGGCACCTGGTCCGTCAGCCCTGAGAATCTCGACGGCGATCTCTACGGCTTCGTCACCTCGATCTTCTTCGGCGCCTACTTCCTGGCGGTCAGGCGGGCGCGGCGGGTCTACGGCTCGGGCCGCACGCTGTTCCTCTCCAGCATCGTCACCGCGGCCGTGCTCCTCGTGGAAGCGGTGCTGCTGGAGGACATGATGCTGCCGCTGACGCTGGTGGGGGCAGCCGCGCTCGTGGCGGTAGCGCTGGTCAGCCACGCCGGCGGACAGGGGCTCCTCTCCTTCGCGCTCGGCCACCTCCCGGCTGCGTTCTCCTCGCTGGTGATCTTCCTGGAAGCCATCGCAGCGGCCGTGTTCGGCTGGATCATCCTGGGCGAGAGCGTCGGGCCGACGCAGCTTCTGGGCGCCTTGGCGATCTTCGCGGGCATCGCCGTCGCACGCCCGCGGCGGCCAGCTGTGCCGGTCACATGACGCCGCGCGAGCTGTGCCGGGCGATGTTCGACGCCGCGGTGGCGCGGGCGCAGCCGGCCGTGTGCCTGCCGCCACATCTTCCTCCACCTCGCAGGAGCGGCCGCCTCATCGTGCTCGCATGCGGCAAGTCGGGAGCGCACATGGCCGAGGCGTGCGAACGGCACTATCTCGGCGGCGGACTGATCGCGAAGGATCGCCTGACCGGGATCTGCGTGACGCGCCACGGCTACGGCCGGCCGCTCACCAGAATCCGCTGCGTGGAGGCCGGGCACCCGGTACCCGACTCGGCCGGTCTCGCGGCGACGGCAGACACGCTGGCCCTCGCGGCCTCGGCACGTGAGGACGACTTCGTGCTGGTGCTGATCTCCGGAGGCGGGTCGGCCAACTGGGTGGCGCCGGCCGAAGGCCTGACGATCGAGGACAAGCAGTCGCTCACCCGGGCGCTTCTCGCGTCGGGCGCGCCGATCAGCGAAATCAACACGGTGAGGAAGCACCTGTCGCGCATCAAGGGCGGGCGGCTCTCCGCCCTCCTGCATCCGGCCCCGTCCCTGTCGCTCATCATCTCCGACGTGCCGGGCGACGATCCTGCCTTCATCGCCTCCGGGCCGACCGTACCCGACCCGACGAGCGCGGCCGACGCGATCGCCACGCTGGAGCGCTGGGGGATTCCGCTTTCCACCCACGTGCGGGCAGTTCTGGAAGGTCCTGCCGGAGAGACGCCGAAGCCGGGCGACCCGGCCTTCGCCAACGCGGACCTGCGCATCGTGGCGCGCCCGGCGGATTCGCTCGCCGCCGCCGCCGATGTCGGGCGCGAGGCCGGCTACGATGTGGAGCTCCTCGGCGACGCCCTGGAGGGCGAGGCCCGAGAGATCGGAGAAGCGCACGGGCGAATGGCGATGGATGCGCTGGAGAAGGCGAGACGCGTCATCCTCCTTTCCGGCGGGGAGCTGACCGTCACCGTACGGGGCGAGGGTAAGGGTGGCCCCAACCAGGAATATGCCCTGGCGCTTGCGGCAAGCCTTCAAGGCGCGTCCGGCATCACCGCGCTGGCCGCCGACACGGACGGCACCGACGGTGGCGGCGGAGCGGCTACCGACCCGGCCGGCGCGTTCGTCGACGCCATGACGTTAACCAATGCGAAACGAAAGGGCCTCATTGCCGCCAACTTCTTGAAAAACAATGATGCTACGCGATTCTTCGAGCGGACGGGGGACCTCCTGGTCACTGGGCCGACGGGAACCAATGTCAACGACTTCCGCTGCGTGGTCGTTGACAAGCGAAATGTCCACGGGCAAAACAATTAAGGAATTGGTAGGTATGTGCCCAACGGAGAAGGGTGGGGCCATGGAGCTTCTCCGCCGGAGTTGGATGCTCGTTCTTCTTTGCGCTGTCTCTTCCTTCTTGCTTGTCAGTTCGGCCATGGCCGACTTCAGAGTTTGCAACAAGACAACAAGCCGCGTCGGGATAGCGATCGGTTACAAGGCGGAACGGGACTGGACCACCGAGGGATGGTGGACGGTCGGTTCTGAGAACTGCGCGACGATACTCGCGGGCCCCCTCATCAGCCGCTATTACTACATGTATGCAGTCGATTACGACCAGGGCGGAGAATGGGGAGGCGACACCGCATTCCTTTGCACCCGTGAAAAAGAGTTCACCATCGAAGGCGTCGGCGACTGCGTCGCGCGCGGCTACCAGCGGACCGGGTTTTACGAGGTGGACACCGGCCATCAGGAAAGCTGGACCATCCAGCTGACCGAACCGACGAGCCGGGGTATCGGAGGCCGATGAGGCGACGGCGAAAGATCAAGATACTCGCTACGCTCGGACCCTCGTCGAACACAGCCGAAACGATCGAAGAGCTCTTCACCGCGGGTGCGGACATCTTCCGCATCAACATGAGCCATACGACGCAGGATGCCATGCGCGAGCTCGTTGGCATCATCCGCGGCATCGAGGCGAAGCACGACAGGCCCATCGGGATACTCGCGGACCTGCAGGGACCGAAGCTGCGGCTTGGAACCTTCGAAGGCGGATCGGCGACGCTCAAGCCCGGCGACACGTTCGTCCTCGACAGCGACGAGCGGCCGGGAAGCAGCGAGCGGGTGCACCGTCCCCACCCGGAGATTTTCGAGGCGCTGCAGCCCGGGCACTCCATCCTCCTGAACGACGGCCGGGTCCGCCTTCAGGTAAAGGAGGTCCAGGCCGGCCGGGCCGTGACCGAGGTAGTGCAGGGCCGCACGCTGTCGGACCGCAAGGGCGTCAGCCTGCCCGACACGGTGCTGCGCTCCGGCGCGCTGACCGAGAAAGACCGCCACGACCTCGACGCAGCGCTCGAGGCGGAGGTCGACTGGGTGGCGCTCTCCTTCATCCAGCGGCCGGACGACGTCGCCGAGGCGCGCAAGCTCATCCAGGGTCGCGCCGGCATCATGTCGAAGATCGAGAAGCCTCAGGCCATGCAGCGGCTCCAGGAGATTCTGGAGCTCTCCGACAGCATCATGGTGGCGCGCGGCGATCTCGGCGTGGAGATGCCGCTGGAAGCGGTCCCCGGCGCGCAGAAGCAGATGACCCGCATGGCGCGGCGCGCCGGCAAGCCCGTCGTCGTGGCCACCCAGATGCTGGAGAGCATGGTGAGCGCCTCCGTTCCCACGCGCGCCGAAGTGTCGGACGTCGCGACCGCCGTCTTCGAGGGCGCCGACGCCATAATGCTGTCGGCGGAATCGGCGGCCGGCGAGTATCCGGTGGAGGCGGTCGCCACGATGAACCGGATCGCCGAGGCTGTGGAGCGCGACAACAACTTCACGACCATCATCCAGGCGCAGCGCCCGGAGCCCGAATCGACCGGCGCCGACACCATCACATCGGCCGCGCGGCAGATCGCCGAGACGCTCGGGCTGGCGGCGATCGTCAGCTACACGTCCTCCGGCTCCACCGGCGTCCGCGCCTCGCGCGAGCGGCCGCGCGTCCCCATCATCGCGCTCTCGCCGGTGCGACGCACGGCGCGGCGGCTCTCCGTCATATGGGGCTTGCACTGCGTGGTGACCGAGGACGCGCGCGACATCGACGACATGGTGAACCGCGCCTGCACCATCGCCTTCAACGAAGGCTTCGCCACGCCCGGCCAGCGCATCATCATCACCGCGGGCGTGCCCTTCGGTACGCCGGGATCGACCAATCTGCTGCGCATCGCGTTCATCGGCCCGGACGGACAGTCGGGAATCTAGAGCGGCCAGACCAACAAGATCATCGGTACGCTGACGACAAGGATCAGCACCTCAAGCGGTAGCCCCATGCGCCAGTAGTCGCCGAACTGGTAGCCGCCGGGACCCATGATCAGGGTGTTGTTCTTGTGTCCGATCGGCGTCAGGAAGGCGCACGACGCCGCCACCGCAACGGCCATCAGGAATGGGTCGGCGCTTACATCGAGACGATTGGCCACGTCGATTGCGACGGGCGCGGCGATGACGGCCATGGCCGTATTGTTTATCACGTCCGACAGCGTCATGGTGACGACCATCAGGAGCGTCAAAACGGCCCACACCGGATACCCTTCGGAGACCGCAACCAAAACGCCGGCGATCGATCCCGTGCCGCCGCTCGTTTCCAGCGCCTGGCCGATCGGTATGAGCGCCCCCAGAAGCACGATCACGCTCCACTCTATCGAACCGTAGAGGTCGCGAAGCGGCACGATGCCGAGGAGGACGTAGAGCACCACGACGCATCCGAGCGCCACGGCCAGGTCGAGCACGCCGAGGCTCGCAAGCGCGACCGCCACGGCGAAGATGGCCATCGCGAGGGCGGCGAAGTTGCGCTGGATTACCTGCAGGCCGCGCTCGGCAAGCGGCAGGCAGCCGAGATGCTGAATCGCTTCGTCCAGACTGTCTCCGGGCCCCAGGAGCAGCAGCACGTCGCCGGCGCGGATCACGATGCGGCCGAGCCGCTGGCGAGAGCGCCGGCCCTGACGCGAAAGGCCGAGAAGGCTGATGCGAAAGCGGCGCCGGAGCCGCAGATCCGCGACCGTGCGCCCCTCGATGGGAGCACCCGGCGGCACCACGACCTCGCGCATCTCCAATCCTGCGGACTTGAGGGCGCCGTCCTCCCCTGCGCGCTCGACGGGACTGAGATCGAGCGCGCCGGCAAAGCCCTCGATCCCCTCCGGCCCGCCCTGGATCACCAGCACGTCGCCGGCGGCGATCGTGTGGCCCCGCGGCACGCCGGGCAGACGCCGGCCGTTGCGGATCAGGCCCAGCACCTGGACGTCGTGCTTCTCCGCAGCCTCGTCCAGATCGGCGACCGTGTCGGAAACGATGTCCGCCTCCGCGGGCACTTTCAGCTCGGCGAGGTATCCCTCGAGCGCCTTCAGCTCGGCGGGGACGTTGGCCGCGACCCGCGCGGCCGGGATCAGGCGCCAGCCGACAAGCGCGACGAAGATCACGCCCACGATCGCGCAGACGCCGCCGACGGGCGTGAAGTCGAACATGCCGAAGGGAGCGCCGAGGGCGTCCTCACGGAAGGCGGCGATGATGATGTTGGGCGGCGTGCCGATCAGCGTCACGAGCCCGCCGAGGATGGATGCGAACGAGAGCGGCATGAGGCTGAGCGCCGGGCTGCGCTCCGCCTTGGCCGCCGCCTGCACGTCGACCGGCATGAGCAGCGCGAGCGCGGCGACGTTGTTCATGACCGCGGACATCACGGCCGCCACGCCGGCCATGATGCCGATATGCGCCGACAAGGAGCGCGAGGCGTCGACGACCCGGCCTGCCACCATCTCGATAGCGCCGGCACCGATCAGGCCGCGGCTGACCACGAGAACCATCGCAACAATGACGGTCGCCTGATGACCGAATCCGGAGAAGGCGCCGTCGATCGGGACGACCCCGACGATGACGGCCACCATGAGCGCGCTGAAGGCGATCAGGTCATACCGCCAGCGGCCCCAGAGGAGGAGTCCGAAGAGCCCTGCCAGGATGGCGAAGAGTATCACTTGATCGGTGGTCATCGGCATCCGTCCGGCGAGCCGCGCACGTGCCGGCGGCATGCCATTTGTGAAGTCAATCCGGCATTTGGGCAAATAGTCGCGCCGGACTGCCGGCTAGGGCCGGGCCGGTCAGATCTCCCTGGCAGCCTGTTCCTTCTCCAGCCGCTCCAGGGATTTCTGCACTCGTTCGAGCTGCGGGTTGAGCTCCAGCGCGCGGCGGAAGACCTGCATCGCCTGCTCGTCGCGATCCATAGACTGGAGCATGATGCCGAATCCGGCAAGCGCCCCGAAGTGCCGCGGCTCGAGCCTCAACGTCACGCGGATGTCGGCAAGCGCGGCGGAATAGTCGTCGAGCATGTAATAAGCGGTGGCGCGCCTGTTCCAGGCCTCCGCGAAGTCGGGCTTGAGCACCACGATCTGGTCGAGCAGGTCGAGCGCCTGCGGGTAGTCCTCCTTCTCGATGGCCTCGACCGCCCAGGAGAGCAGGAGGTCGGCGGTGGCGCTGCCCGACTTGCTGAAGCGCCGCAGGATCTCGCGCTCGATGCGCTGACCCGTGGGGGTGTCGGCGTTCTCCGGAAGCCGCGCGAAGAGATCGTCGAGCGGAAGCTCGCCGATCGCGCGCGGCGTGAGGATGTTGGGGTCTTGCGCCCCCTCCTCCTGCGCGCGCGCCGGAAGGGCCGCGAGGAGGAGGACCGCAAGCGCCAGGATAAGGACGAGCCGACTCATGGCAGGAAAGTAAGCCGCTCCCGCCGCGACGTCAAAACACCTTGGTTTGAGCGGTCGAAGGGCGGGGCTCAGCCCTGGCGCGCCTTGAAGCGCTTCTGCGTCTTGTTGATGACGTAGACGCGACCCTTGCGGCGCACCACGCGGTTTTCGCGATGCCGCTTCTTGATCGACCTGAGGGAATTCCTGATTTTCATCCTGTTGCCGTCCCGCGCGCGGGTCGCCGCGCTGAATTCGCGCCGCACATAGGGATGCGGGGCGATCAATGTCAATGCCGAGGCGGATCCTCGGGCTCGGCGCCCGCCGGCGCGCCTGCCTGGCGGGAAGCCGTCAGGCAACGGAACAGGTCCTCGTCGCGGATCAGCCCGCTCACGCTCTCGCCCTCGCGCACGATGAACGGGCCGGTATGCTTCAGCCTCGCGTCGATGAGGGCGCGGAGCGGCGTCTCCCGCTGCACCACGACGCAGGCGCGGTGCGGCGCCGCCTCGAGGCGATGGAGCGGCACGACATAGACCGGCGAATCGTCGCGCCACACCTCGCCTTCCGGCGTCAGCGTCATCTCGTCGTCGATCTGCGCCGCTCCGTTCGCGCCGGCGCGCGGAAGGACCGCGAACGGCGTCATGATCTCCTGCGCGCGCAGCACGTTGAGCGGGTTCATGTGCGCGACGAAGTCGCGCACGTAGTCGCTCGACGGATTAAGCACGATCTCCTGCGGCGTGCCGACCTGCACGATATCTCCGCCCTCCATGATGGCGATGCGCGAGCCGATCTTCAGCGCCTCGTCGAGATCATGGCTGACGAAGATGATGGTGCGGCCGAGGCGCCGCTGCAGCTCGATAAGCTCGTCCTGCAGGCGCACGCGGATCAGCGGATCGAGCGCCGAATACGGCTCGTCCATCAAGAGGACGGGCGCCGAGGTGGCGAAAGCCCGGGCGAGCCCCACGCGCTGCTGCATGCCGCCGGAGAGCTCGTGCACGCGCTTGTCGCCCCAGCCGGAGAGGCCGACCAGCTCGAGCTGCTCGCTGACCCGTTCCATGCGCGTCCGCCGGGAGACGCCGTCGAGCTCCAGCCCAAGCGCGACGTTGTCGTTGACGGTGCGCCACGGGAGCAGCCCGAACTGCTGGAACACCATCGCGACGCGGTGGCGGCGGAGATCGCGCAGCCGGCTTGCGGAGCAGGCCTGCACGTCCACGTCCTCGCGCCCGTCGAAGACCGTGACGCTGCCGCGGGTGATCCTGTTCAGCGCGTTGACGGCCCGGATGAGGGTCGACTTGCCGGAGCCGGAGAGGCCCATCAGGACGACGATCTCGCCTTCGTAGACGGAGAGGCTGGCCCGCTTCACGCCGACGATCTGGCCCGTCGCCTCCGCGATCTCAGTGCGGCTCCTGCCCTGGTCGATGAGCGGCAGCGCGCTCTCCGGGTCGCTGCCGAAGACGATGTCGACATCGTTGAAGGCGACGACCTGTCGCGCGCCGGCGGGCGAGCCCGGGCCGGTCTCCGCCATCACTCCACCTTCTCGGTCGCGCGGAGCAGTCGGTCGAGGATGATCGCGACCAGCACGATGACGAGGCCCGCCTCGAAGCCCATGCCGATGTTCACGGTGTTGAGCGCCCGCACGACCGGCTCGCCGAGCCCGTCGGCGCCGACCAGCGCGGCGATGACCACCATGGAAAGCGACAGCATGATGGTCTGCGTCAGCCCCGCCATGATCTGCGGCATGGCGTAGGGGAGCTCGACCTTCCACAGGAGCTGCCTTCGCGTCGCGCCGAACGCCTCGCCGGCCTCAAGCAGATGGCGCGGGGTCGAGGAGATGCCGAGATGGGTGAGGCGGATCGGCGCCGGGATGACGAAGATCGCCGTGGCGATCAGACCCGGCACCATGCCGATGCCGAAGAAAACGATCGCCGGGATCAGGTAGACGAAGGTCGGCAGCGTCTGCATGAGGTCGAGCACCGGCCTCAGCCAGGCATAGAGCCGCGGCCGGTGCGCCGCGGCGATCCCGATCGGGATGCCGATCGCCATGCAGATGATGGCCGACGACCCCACGAGCGCCAGCGTCTCGGTGGTCGCCTCCCAGTAGCCCTGGTTGACGATGAAGAGGAGTCCCGCCGCGATCAGCGCGGCAAAGACGAGGGACCGTCGCAGGAGATAGGCGCCGACGACGACCACCGCGATGACCGCGAGCGGGCCCGGCGCCTGCAGCACCCAGAGGATCGCGTCGATCACCGCCCTGAGCACGTCGGCGGTCGCATCGAAGACCGCGCCGCCATGCTCCTGAAGCCAGTCGACCCCCGACCGCGCCCAGCGCCCGACGGGGATCTTGTAGCTCGTGAGCCAGTCCATTCGGCCCGATCCTCAAGAAACGGGGGGCGCAAGGCCTCCCCCGAGCGGTCTATTCCAGACTCGCCTGGACAGCGGGAAGGCCAGGCTCACCCCCGGCTGTGGTCACGCCTTCGAGCCAGCCGTCGAGCACCTCGGGATGCTCCTTCAGCCATGCCTCGGCCGCGGCGCCCGCCTCCATCCCGTCATCGAGGATCGCGCCCATCACCTCGTTCTCCATCTCCAGCGTGAAGACGAGATTTTCCAGGAGCCGGCCGACGTTCGGGCACTCCTCGACGTA
>CAZMJQ010000289.1:0-5491 GCA_964566475.1 uncultured Propylenella sp.
CATGGACGAGCCGGAGCTGAAGATCATCGACGTGTTCATCTGCAAGCTGCGCAAGAAGCTGGCGGCGGCGACCGACGGCAAGAACTACATCGAGACGGTGTGGGGGCGCGGCTACGTGCTGCGCGAGCCGGAGGAAGAGGAACTGCGCGAAAGCGCCTGAGCCCTGGGACAAGCCTTCAGTGAAACGCCCCGCCCCCCGGTCGGGGCGTTTTTCATTTCCGACGTAATGCGGACTTGACGCACCGCGCCGGGGCCCTTGCGCGCACCGTCCGGAACACATGACGGCAAGAATGCGAGGACGGCGCCGGATGCAGCCGAATGCCCAGGATTTGACTCCATACCGACTAGTGGGTATGTTCGAGCGTCAAGGGGCGGAGCGATGCAGGCGCAGCACGAATCCAAGACCAGGTTTCTGGAGGCAGCCATCAAGCTGGTGCGCACGAAGGGCTACGCGGCGACGCGGATCGATGACGTCTGCGCCGAGGCGGGCCTGACGAAAGGCAGCTTCTTCCATCACTTCAGGAACAAGGACGATCTGGCGCTGGCGGCGGTCGCACACTGGGACCTGCACGCCGCCCGAGTCTTCGCCGGCCGGCCGAACCCGGATCGGCCCGATCCTGTGGACCGGCTGCTCGCCTACGTTGATTTCCGCAAGGCGATCCTGACTGGAGACGTCCCCGAGTTCACGTGCTTTGCCGGGACAATCGTCCAGGAAGCCTACCGCACTCATCCCGAGCTCAGCGCAGCGTGCGCCGGCAGTCTGAGCAGGGAGGTGAAGGCGCTCGGGGCCGACATCCGCGCGGCAATGGATGCGCACGGCACAGTCGCGGACTGGACCCCGGAAAGCCTCGCACTGCACATGCAGGCCGTCTTCCAAGGGGGCTTCATCCTCGCCAAGGCGCGAGGGAACGCGACCGCCGCAGCTGAGAGCTTCGACCATCTCCGGCGTTATCTCGAGCTCCTGTTCCAGGAACCCTCCGCGCGCTCCACTAAGAAATCCAGGTGAAAGGAACGATCATGGGAAGGCCTGTTGTTCACTTCGAAATCATCGGCAAGAACCCGAAAGAGCTGCGGCGCTATTACGGCGACCTGTTCGGCTGGACATTCGATACGAGCAGCCCGGTATCGGAGGCGATCTCACAGCCGACGGATTACGGATTCGTCGACGGCGGTCAAAACGGCGGCGGAATCGCAGGAGGCGTTGCCGGAGGTCCGGACTACGACAGCCACGTCACGTTCTACGTTGGCGTGGAGAATGTCGAAGAAGCGCTCCGCAAGGCAGAGGACCTCGGCGGCGTACGTCGCCTGGGGCCGGTGCGGTCGCCAAGCGGCAACCTCGTGGTCGGCCATTTCACGGATCCCGAGGGCCATTTGATCGGCGTCGCCGGCACCAGTTAGCCAGCCGTCGGGGCAGGTGACCATCCGCTCCGGACGCAAAAAAGGCCGGCCTCGAGGGCCGGCCTTTTTCGTTTGCGGCTCTTGCTGCTCTGTCAGACGATGCCGGTCTCTACCAGCGGGCGCAGGAAGGCCTCGCGGTCGAACGGCTTCATCATGTGCGTGTCGGCGCCGCTCCTGACGGCGCGGGCGATGTTGATCTCATCGTTCTCCGACGTCAGGTAGATGACCTTCGGCTTGTCGCCGCCGGGCATGGCGCGCAGCTTCGTCAGGAACTTCATGACGTCGCCGTCGGGCATCATCCAGTCGACGAGCACGCAGTCGGGCATCTCGCCTGCGCACAAATCAAGCGCGTCGGCGCGGCTCTCCGCCTCGCTGGTGCTGACGTTCACTTCTTCCAGGATTCGCCGCGCGACCTTACGGATCGAGCTTGAATCGTCCACGATCAGGCAATGCTTCATGGGTTTACACCCCCCGTTTGCGCCTCAACTCACTCAGCCGGTTTTCCCGGCAATCTTGAGCGAACTTGTAGCGGAAGGGCGTTACTTCGCGGTCAAAGAGCGTGCTTAAGAATCCGCAGGAGCGACCGCTAAGGTTCGAGCGGCGGCGTTAGGAGACAGGCAAGATTCGGAGTAGGCCGCATGGAGCCCCCGGGTCCGGCCTTTCGCCGGCCCGAGCACAGGGTGCGCGCAATGCGGGAACGACCGTGCAATCCGCCACGCCGCCCCGGATTGCGCTCCGCTCCATCCGGGCTACGGGGTGACGGACCTCGCGCCGAGGACGACGCGGTTCTCCTCCTGCGTCGCGGTCACGCCCATGCCCCCTTCCCGGGCGAGCAGCGCCGTATAGAGCGGCTGCACGGCGTGGGCGTCGAGGGGGTTGGGGATGGCGCCCTCGGCGATCACCTCCTTGACGCCGGCGGGCAGCTTGGCGCGGTCGCCCTCCGCCACCACGCGCATCACCGTCTCGCCGTCCTCGTGGTCGGCGGTGACCGTGAGGGTGCCGCCGCGCGCGACGGAGTTCAGCGCGATGATGAGCAGGTTCATGAGCAGCTTTGTCTGGGTCTTGGGCAGCAGGCCGGGCGTCACCTGCCAGTCGAGCTCCGCCTTCTCGCGCTCCATCAGCGCCGCGGCGACGCGGCCGACCTCGTTCGTGTCGAGCTCCGAACCGGCGCCGCCCGACGCGCCGAAGGCGAGGCGCGAGAACTGCAGCTTCGCCGAGGCCTGCCTGGCGCTCTTCTGGACAAGGTCCTGCGCGAACTCGCGCATCGACTCGTCCTTCTCCTCCTCTAGCACCTCGAGCCCGTTCACGATCGCACCGACCGGCGAGATGATGTCGTGGCAGACGCGGCTGGCGATGAGCGCGGCAAGCTCCAGCGGGTCGATCCGGTAGTCGGTCATGCAGGGCGGGTCCTGTCGGCGGGCGCGAATCTCCGCCGTTCCGGCAAAGGCTTACAGGCCCGCCAACAGGCTGCCAAGCCGAGCGGCCGCGCTTCCCCCGATCTTAACGCCACGTTTACCCTGCCGCGCGAACTGTGGGGGCCGAGACGTAGAGTCGTCAAAGGCTCCCTCTCCAGCGCTCAAAGGCGATAACCCATGGCTATCCTTCGCGCATATTTCGTCCGCCTCGCCGCAATCATGCTGGTCTGCGCCGGGCTCAGCTCGCCGGCGACCGCGCAGCAGCCGCCGCCAAGCGACACCTACACCGCCGAAGAGATCCTGGCGGCGGGCCACCAGTTCTTCGGCAGCGTCTCCGGCGGCCTTGCGACGCTGGTGGAGCGTGCCGTCTCCAGCTACGGCCTGCCCAACGGGTACATCATAGGCCAGGAGGGCTCCGGCGCCATTATCGGCGGCCTGCGCTACGGCGACGGCGTGCTCTACACGAAGCTGGAGTCCGCGCGCCAGGTCTACTGGCAGGGCCCCTCCATCGGCTGGGACCTGGGCGGCGACGGCAACCGCACCATGATGCTGGTCTACAACGTGCCGAACACGCTGGCCGTCTACCGCCGCTATGCCGGCGTCAACGGCTCTGCCTACCTGGTAGGCGGACTCGGAATGACCGTGCTGGCCAATACCGAGATTCCCGACCGCACGGTCACCATCGTGCCGATCAGGACCGGCGTGGGTGCTCGTCTTGGCATCAACGTGGGCTATCTCAAGTTCACGCAGCGGCCCACCTGGAACCCGTTCTAGACCCCGCTTCGGCGTGCTCGATTCGTCACACAAGTGCGGATTCGCACTGATTCCGGCGCGATTTAAACCTTAGGTCCCGCACGCAGCTATTCCTCGCCGGCGTAAGGCCTTATATTGCGCCGCGGAGAGTAGCGTAAGCGGAGTCGTCCATGATTCTGTCGGCGATGATGTTTGCGCTCGGCACCTTCGTAAGCGGGCTCGTTTGGATTGCCTTCTCGGTCGCCCTCGTGCGTCGGGCGCGGCGCCTCACCGAGCGGCGGCTGCTCGCCGGAATCGCGACGCGACGGGCCGAGTTCGACGCCGAGCGCGACGAGCTGCGTGCGCGCCATGCCGTGCAGATGCACCGGCTGGAGCGAGAGGTCAGCCGCGTCCTCGACATGGCGACCGCCTACCGGCTGGAGGCCGACCTCAAGGAGCGCGACCTGATCAACGCGCGGGCCGAGATCGAGGCCCATCATGAGGATTTCGCCGACGTCGAAGTGCGGCTCAAGATCGAGCGCAACTCCGTGCAGGAGCTGGAGCGCCGCCATGCCGAGGCCGGAAGCGCGCTCCGCGCGGCCCAGCACCAGCTGAACCTGGAATCGCGAAGGCGGGCCGCCGCAGAGGAGGCGCTGGAGGAGGCGAGCGTCCTCGCCGACCAGCGGCGGATTGCGCTGAGCGCGCTCCGCGCCGAGAACAACGCGCTCCGCGAGCGCCTCGGCGAGGAGCCTGCCGAGCCGCTGCCCTACGAGCTGGAGGCACCGAAGCTGCCGCGCGCCCTTACGGCGATGGAAGCGGAGCTGGACCCGGAGTTCTACGCTGGCGAGCCGGCGATTGCCGCTGAAACGGCAAAGCCCGCCCCCGTCGCCGCGGAGGCGGAGAAGCCCGCCATGGGTGGTAGCGTCGTGCCGCTGCCCACACGGCCGCGTCCGGTGCCGGTGGAGGTCAACGAGCGTTCGGCCGCCGCCTCCGTGAACCGGCACGACGAGACGCGCCCGACGGAAGCGGACGGCGGCGACGGCGCCGCGCAGCCGCGCATGCCGCAGGCTCCCGTGCCGGGCGTCGCGAACATCGGCGAGCTCGTCGCGCTCAGGATGTTGCCCGCGGAGGAAAGCGTCGCCGAGGCCAAGCCCGAAGTCAGCGAGAAGGCCGAGTCGCAATTCTTCGAGGCGCTGGCGGAAATCCGCGCGCTGAAGCGGGCGGCCAACCAGGCCGGAGAGTAGCCGGCCGGTTTTCGTTCCGGCCCGCCCCGCCTACGGGTCCATCCACCTGCGGCGCAGCTTCTCCCCGATCAGGCAGTCGATGCGCGGTGCGCGGTCGGCAAACATGGAGGCCGGAGCGATCCGCGGCTCGGCGCCGGCGATCTCCAGCACCAGCTTACGGCGCACCGCCTCGGCGAAGCGCTCCATGCTCGACACGGTGATGAGGAACGCGCCCGGTCCGCCGATGACGCAATCCTCGTAGTAGATGTCGAGGTCGGGGATGGAGTAGCCGCCCATAAAATCGGCGTTCACGATGATCGGGAGACCGTTGATTGTGATGCCGCGGGCGAGCACGGCCTCGCGCGCGTCCAGCACCGGGATGCCCATGTTATTGGGACCGTCGCCGGAAACGTCGATGACCTGGCGCGTGCTGCGGAAGCCGTTGCCGTCGAAGAGCTCGGCGGAGAAGAGGAGCGCGCTCGAAATGGAGGTGGCGCGCAGGAAGGAGACGGGCTGGGCCGCGATATGATCGGCCAGCTCCTCCGCGGCGGCGGGGCCGTCGATCACGCTCCACGGCGCGATGACGCGCTGCAGGCCGGGCCCGGCCCATTCCACATAGGTGACCGCGATGCGGCCGAGGAAGCCGGACCGGATGGCGGCGAGCACCTCGGGGTGCTGCAGGGCGGCAAGGTAGCCCTGCTTCTGCATCGCCTGCTCCTGCGG
>CAZMJQ010000290.1:0-3705 GCA_964566475.1 uncultured Propylenella sp.
ACCCCTTCGGCCTTGCCGAGATAGGGGACGATGACGGTCTTCGACGCGCTCGGCAGCTCGGCCGCGATCGCCTTCAGCTTGGCGGCGACCTCGATCTGCTTGCCGTTGTACCAGTAGCCGTCGCAGGCGACGAAAAGCTTCGGTTCGATCTGCCCGAAGCGGTCGAGCACGCCGCGCTCGCCGAAGTCGGGCGAGCAGGAGGAGAAGATCGCGCCGAGCGACGAGGCCGCCAGCATCGCGGCGATCGTCTCCGGCATGTTCGGCAGCATTGCCGCCACGCGGTCGCCGGCGCCGATCCCCTCAGCCCGCATCGCCTGCTGCAACCGTGAGACGAGCGCGTTGAGGTCGTTGAAGCTAAGCCTGCGCTCGACCTCGTCCTCGCCGCGGAAGACAATGGCCGTGCCGTCGCCTGTATTCCTCAGAAGGTTCTCCGCGAAATTCAGCTGCGCGTCGGGGAAGAAGCGGGTCTCCCTGAGGGAGGCTCCCTGGCGGACCCGGCGCGCGCCCTTGTCGCCGGCGACATCGCAAAAATCCCACACCAGGTCCCAGAAAGCGCCGGGATCGGACACCGACCACGCATGCAGGGCCTCGTAGTCCTCAAAGGTCCGGCCGGCCCGTTTCCCCGCCTCGGCGGCAAAGCGGGCGATCGGCAACCCGGGCACGGCGGATGGATCGGGGGTCCAGAGGGGGCTCTCGGCCATGGCTGCTCCGCGTCGTTCAAGGTGAGCATTGCCACAGCCGCCGGGACGCGCCAACCCGCCTTGCCATCGGGGCATTCAGCCTCTATCGCGTGGGCGCGGGTTAGGGGAAAACGGGGCGAGATGAAGCGCATCGCAGGTCTTCTCGCGGCTCTCGTTGTGGTCGTCGTGGCGCTGTTTTCGCTCTTGCTGGTGCTCCTGCCGCGCGAGGCTGTGAAGACGCAGGTGGGTCAGCAGATCGCGGCCTGGACAGGGCGGGAGGTGTCGCTGCGCGGCGAGCCGCAGATCGATTTCTTCCCAAGGCTCACCGTTACGCTGAACGACGTTACGGTGAGCGGTCCGTCCCGGATGACCGATGCGGAGGTCCTCTCCATGGACCGGCTGACGGGCGCCATCCGGCTCGCGCCGCTTGTCATCGGCCGGGTGGAGATCGAGTCCTACGAGATGGTGCGGCCCGTGGTCCGGCTGATCCGTGACGAGGAAGGCAGGCGGAACTGGGAGTTCGATTCCGGCGCGGCGGCCCTGCAGCTTGCCTTCGCCGGCGACGTTCCGCTCGGCGTGTTCCGTCTCGAGGGGGGAAGCGTCATCTACGAGGACCGTCAGACCGGCGAGGTGGACCGCGTCGATTCGCTCGACATCACTGTCGACTGGTCCAGCGTGCGCAGCCCGCTTTCGGTGGCGGGGTCGGGCATTTGGCGGGGCGAGCAAGTGGCGGTCAGCGCCGGCGCCTCGGCACCCTTTTCCTTCATCAACGGAAGAGCCACGCCGTTCGAGGTGCGCATCGAATCGACTCCGATCTCGATGATCTTTTCCGGCGAGGCCGCGGACTATCCGTGGCCGCGCCTGTCGGGCCCGCTCAAGCTGTCGACCCCGTCGCTGCGGCGCTTCGCCAACTGGCTCGGCAGCCCGATCGGCTCCGGCTCGATCCCGGGACAGG
This sequence comes from uncultured Propylenella sp., assembly GCA_964566475.1. GTDB lineage: Bacteria > Pseudomonadota > Alphaproteobacteria > Rhizobiales > Afifellaceae > DASWJZ01. The sequence continues at coordinate 1,636 of CAZMJQ010000290.1, forward strand.
CGAGCCTGTTCGGCGCGGCGGAGTTCCGCGACGGCGTTCTCTCCGTTGCGGATGCCGAAGTCACCCTGGACGGCAACAGCGCCTCCGGCGCGCTGAACGTCAGTGCCGCCGCCAGGCCGGACGTCACCGGCACCCTCGCTTTCGGCACTCTCGATCTCACTCCTTATTTCGCGGGCCTCGGCCAGGCGCTCACTTCGGCCAGCGACTGGCGCGGCGTCACGCTGCCGACGGATTGGTTTGGCGACCTGAGCGCCGATGTCAGGCTCTCCGCCAACGCTGTCAAGGTTGGCGCCCTGACGACGGGCGCTGTCGCGGCGAGCGTGTCGCTCAAGGACGAGCGGCTGGAGATCGGCCTCGCCCAGGCGGTCCTTAACGGCGGCAGCCTGGCCGGCGATCTGGAGATCGCCGACGGCGAAGAGCCGCTTGTCGAGGCGAAGCTTCGGGTGAGCGATGTCGACCTCGCCCGCATCGGCGGCGCGCTTGGCTTGGCGCAATCGCTCGCCGGACGCGGGTCGGGCACGGTCGACCTGGTGACGCGCGGCCGGGATCTCGGGGCGATGCTTGACGGGCTGGACGGGACGGCCCGGCTGGAAGTGCGAGACGGAGCCGTTCCGCTCTTCGGGATTGCGCGCGCCGCTGCCGCAGCGGGCGTGGCGGCAGACCCCGGTCCGATGGAGCCGCTATCCCCTGTGCAGGTGAGCGCGGCCTCGGCGGGGCTGAGCTTCTCCAACGGCGTAGCGGTGCTGGAGCGTGCGAGGCTGACGGCGGGCTCCTATTCGTCCGAAGCGCAGGGCTGGATCGGCCTCAGGGACGGCACGCTCGGGCTGAACGGAAGCATCTGGGAAGGTGCGGCCGGCCCCTCCGAGGACACCGCCTTTCCGTTCGTCGTCGAAGGGACGCTGTCAGGTCCCGAGGCGCGGCTGCTGGCTCTCGAGAACTGATCAGGCTTCGGCCCGCGGCTGAAACAGCCTCGCCTTGGTCACGATTGACGCCGTCAGCACGCCGATCGTGACGAGGCCGACAAGAATGGTGCTGACGGCGTTGATCTCCGGCGTCACGCCGAGCCGCACCTGGCTGTATATCCGCATCGGCAGCGTCGTCGCGCCCGGCCCGGTCGTGAAGCTCGCGATCACCAGGTCGTCGAGCGACAGCGTGAAGGCGAGCATCCAGCCGGCCGCCACGGCAGGGAAGATGATCGGCAGGGTGATGAGGAAGAACGTCTTCAGCGGCGGCGAGCCGAGATCGAGTGCCGCTTCCTCCAGCGAGCGGTCGAAGGTCACCAGCCGCGACTGCACGACGACCGCGACGAAGCACATGGAGAAGCTGATATGGGCGAGCGTCACCGTCCAGAACCCGCGGTCGAAGCCGACGGCGACGAACAAGAGCAGCAGCGACAGGCCGGTGATGACCTCCGGCATGACGAGCGGCGCCATGACCATGCCGGTGAACAGCGTTCGCCCGGCGAAGCGCCCGCGCCGCACGAGCACTACGGCGGCCATCGTCCCGAGCACGGTCGCGATTGTCGCTGAAAGCAGTCCGACGCGCACCGTCACCCATGCTGCGTCGAGGATTGCCTGGTTCCGAAGCAGCTCCCCATACCATCTGGTAGAGAAGCCGCCCCACACCGTGACGAGGCGCGAGGCATTGAAGGAATAGATGACCAGGAGCACGATCGGCAGGTAGAGGAAGGCGAAGCCGAGCACGATCGAGACGAGATTGAATGGACTGAAGCGGCGCATCAGGCGGTCTCCCGCACGCGCGCCTGCACGTTCTGGAAGATGACGATCGGCACGACCAGAAGAAGCAGGAGCACGATGGCGACAGCGCTTGCCAGCGGCCAGTCGCGGTTGAGGAAGAACTCGTTCCAGAGCGTGCGCCCGATCATCAGGGTTTCGGAGCCGCCGAGCAGGTCGGGGATGACGAACTCGCCGACCGCCGGGATGAAGACGAGGAGCGAGCCGGCGAACACGCCGGGAAGCGACAGCGGGAAGGTGATCTGCCAGAAGCTCCTCAGCGGCGTCGAGCCGAGGTCTGCCGCCGCCTCCAGCAGCGTGTGGTCCAGCTTCTCCA
>CAZMJQ010000291.1:0-2613 GCA_964566475.1 uncultured Propylenella sp.
TCCAGTCCCGCACGCGCGGGGTGGCCCTGATGGCGGTCTCCAACAAGCTCGGGCTGATGCTGATCACCACCGGCAACAAGTCGGAGGTGTCGGTGGGCTACTCGACGATCTACGGCGACATGAACGGCGGCTTCAACCCGATCAAGGATCTCTACAAGACCGAAGTCTACCGGCTGGCGCGCTACCGCAACCGCGCGCGGCCGGCAGGGTGCCTGGGACCGGAGGGGGAGGTGATCCCGATCAACATCATCGAGAAGGCGCCGACCGCGGAGCTGCGCGAGAACCAGAAGGACCAGGATTCGCTGCCGCCCTACGAGGACCTCGACGCGATCCTGGAATGCCTGGTGGAGAAGGAGATGCTGGTGAAGGACATCGTGGCGCTCGGCTACGACCGCGCCATCGTGAAGAAGGTGGAGGGGCTGCTCTACATCGCGGAGTACAAGCGCCGGCAGGCGGCGCCGGGCGTGAAGATCACGATGAAGCATTTCGGGCGGGACAGGCGGTACCCGATCACCAACCGGTTCCGGGATACGAGTTAAGGGGCTGCCCGCAAACGTCTTGTCTTAATCGGGAGATCAGCCCGCGCGTGCCTCCGCCCCTCCGCCGCGGCGGCCTCGGCGTTCGCGGGTGCGCCCCTGGCCGTCGCCCGGCGGATTGACCAGCGGTCCGACGCGTTCTTCGATCGCGGACCGGTCCGGCCGGGGGCGGGGAGCGTGCTGGTCGATCACGACGCGCATGGCCGCGAGATGCGCGGCGGTGGTGCCGCAGCAGCCGCCGATGATGCGCGCGCCGACATCGATCGCCAGGCGCGCATATTCCGCCATCAGCTCCGGCGTGCCGGAATAGTGCACGTGCTCGCCATGCACCCGGGGGATGCCGCAATTGGATTTTGCGATGATGGCCGTTCCGGGGGTCGATTCCGTCATCCGCACGAGCGAGTAGAGCAGGTCCGGGGCGCCGACGCCGCAATTGGCGCCGATCGCGACCGGCTGCGCATCGAGGCCGGCAAAGACGGTGTGAAGGTCGCCGGGCGTGAGGCCCATCATCGTGCGCCCCGCAGTGTCGAAGCTGGCCGTGACGGTGTAGTCCATGCCCGCGGCGGTCGCGCCTGCCGCCGCCGCGCGCATCTCTTCCGCCGCCGACATGGTCTCGATCCAGCAGACGTCGGCGCCGCCCGCCTTCAGTCCTCTTGCCTGCTCGGCAAACGATTCGACCGCAGCCGCATGGGTGAGCGCGCCGAGCGGCTCGAAGAGCTCCCCGGTCGGTCCCATGGAGCCCGCCACGACCACAGGCCGGTCGGCCGCTTGTGCGACGTCGCGGGCAAGCTCCGCGGCGCGCTTGTTGATCTCGAACACCCGGTCCTGGGCGTTGTGCAGCTTCAGCCGCTCGCGATTGGCGCCGAAGCTGTTCGTCAGGATGATGTCGGCGCCCGCGCCGACGAACGACCTGAGCAGCTCGAGCGTCGCCTCCGGGTAGTCGAAGTTCCACAATTCCGGCGGGTCGCCGGCGGTGAGTCCGGCGGCGAAGAGGTTCGTGCCCGTGGCCCCGTCGGCGAGAAGCGCGCGGTTGGCGGCAAGGAGATCCTGAAGCAGGCTCATGGGGTATCTTTCGCGGAAACGCGGATATGCAAATATCCTTATATCGTTACGCGTGTGCGTCAAGGGGCGATGACTGGGAACCCTCCTATCCGCCACCGTTGTCCGCTGAACGTGCCGGAAGGCCTTGCGGTCGGCTGCGGCTCGTTCGAGCTGCAGGCCGTCGCGGACTGAGTTTCCGTTCGATCGAGGCCTACTCGATCCTGAGCGTGCGGATGAACGCTGCCGTCTCGTTGGCGCTCACGACCGCGTTGCGGATGAGATCGTCGAAGTGGCGGGTGAGGGCGCGGATGTGCTCCGTCGCGTTCAGCACCAGAAATATGTCCCCCGCGAAGATCGCGGCGCGCTGCGGTCCGAACACCGTGTAGGGGATCGAGTAGTGCTGCAGTTGGTCGTAAAGGAACATGCGGAAGCTCGGATAGAGCTCCTCGAGGAGCTCCGCCATGTACTCGACCTGGGTTCGCCGCACCTCCCGGTCGAGGCCGCGCCAGTGGCCGCGCCCTTCCGCCAGCAGTTCGAGCCGCTGGCGCGGCATGCACACCTCCATATCGGTCTCGGTGCGACGGTTGTAGTCGAGCCGGAACTCCGCGTCGCGAAGCTGCCAGGTGGGGCTCGGCGCGTGCCCGCCCGAATACTCGTAGCTGATGACGGCCGAGGTCCGTAGAAGGTCGGGGATCTGAGCGGGGATGTAGCGGATCTTGTAGCCCGCGGCTTCCTTGTGCCAGCGCTCCAGGAGCGTGTCCTCGTCGGTGCCAGCCGCCTCGGCGATCTCGAGCGCCGGTTTCACTTCCGCGGCCAGGGTCTCGTCCTGCGACAGGCCGAGCAGCCAATCGAGGCTGACGGAATGGCGCTCCGAGATGCTGCGCAGCGTGTCGACGCGCGGCAGGCGGGTGGATTGGCCGGAGAGCAGCTGCGTCAGAGCCGAGCGGTCGATCCCGACGGACTGGGCGAAGGCGGACCGCGTCACGCCGGCGCGCCGCATCAGGACGTCGAGGCGCTCCCGGAAGATCGGCCCGAT
>CAZMJQ010000292.1:0-4345 GCA_964566475.1 uncultured Propylenella sp.
ACGCGCATCGACGTTCAGCGCGACATCGCCGAGGTGCTGGCGAAGCTCGGGCCGGACGTCGTCTTCAACGCGCTTCACGGCCCCTACGGCGAGGACGGCACGATCCAGGGCCTGCTGGAGATACTCGACATTCCCTACACGCACTCCGGCGTTCTCGCCTCGGCACTGGCGATGAACAAGGAGAAGGCGAAGGGCATCGCGGTGGCCGCCGGCATCCCCGTTGCCGAGCACCGGATCGTCAGCCGCTTCGAGGCAGCCAGGGCGCACGTCCTGCCGCCGCCCTACGTGGTGAAGCCGATCGGCGAGGGATCGTCGTTCGGCGTCGTCATCGTTCCGGCGGACCAGGCGCACCCGCCGCAATCGCTGGGCCGCGGCGACTGGCAGTTCGGCGACACGGTCATGGTGGAGCGATTCGTGCCCGGCCGCGACTTCACCTGCGCCGTGCAGGGCGACGAGGCGCTCGGCGTGACGGAGATCATCCCGCTCGGCCACGCCTTCTACGATTACGACGCTAAGTACGCGGAAGGCGGATCAAAACACCTCTGTCCGGCGCCGATTAAACCCTTTGTTTACCAAAATATTCGCACGCTCGCGCTTGAAGCGCATCGGGCCATCGGTTGCCGCGGCGTCTCCCGTTCCGACTTCCGCTACGACGAGGAGGGCACGGGCGAAGTCATTTGGCTGGAGATCAACACGCAGCCGGGCATGACGCGCACGTCACTGGTTCCCGAGCTCGCCGCTCACGCCGGGCAGAGCTTCCCGGAGCTGGTGGCCTGGTTGGTGGAGGATGCTTCGTGCCGAAGATGAAGGGCGGGCGCTTGCAGGGGATGGCCTTTCTGGACGCGCTGGACGATGCGCTCGGCCGGCTCATGCGCCCGCTTGCCGATCTTCTGCCGCGCCGCCTGCGGCGCGCCGCCGAGCGGATGGAGCGCCGCCGTCGTTCGGTCGGGCAGGCTGCCGCCGCGGGATTTCTGGCGCTGACGATTGTGTACGGCCTGGTCGCCGGCGGCCAGATCGGCCGCGTCGGCGACGCGCTTCTCGTCTTCGCCGGCTTAGGCATCGACGACGTTCAGATCAACGGCCAGGACGAGACGGACGATATCGCGGTGCTCGAGAAGCTGGAGCTCGCCGGCTCGCTCGTCACCTTCGATGTGGAGGCTGCGCAGAAGCGGGTGACGGAGCTGCCGTGGGTCTCCAACGCCGTCGTGCGCAAATACTATCCCGGCACCCTGTCGGTGGAAATCGCGGAGCGGAAGCCCTTCGCGCTTTGGCAGCGCAGCGGTGAGATCTTCATCATCGACCGGAGCGGAACGGAGATCGTGCCGCTTGACGACGGCCGCTTCGCCCGGCTGCCGTTCATGGTGGGCGGCGGGGCAAACGATACGGCGCCGGAATTTCTGGCAGATCTGCTCACGCAGCCGGAGATCGCGTCGCAGATGCGCGCCGCCGTGCTTGTCGCGGAGCGCCGCTGGGACCTCCACCTCCAGGAGGGCGTGACGGTCAAGCTGCCGGAGAAGAACGTGCGGCAGGCGCTGGCGCAGCTCGTGAAGCTCGACGCCGAGAAGCAGCTGCTGTCGCGCGACGTGACCGTCATCGACCTGCGTCTGCCCGACCGCATTACCGTCCGGCTGCCGGAGGGAAGGACGCTCGACGAGGTCATCTCCGAGAAGACGTCTGCGGGAGCGCGCACATGAGCGGCCGGCGGCGCGGCAGCACGGCCGGCGTGTCGCGCGTCAAGCCGCTGGGCGCGCGGCGTTCCATGACGGTCAGCGTCATCGACGTCGGATCCACCAAGATCTGCTGCATGATCGCGCGGCTGAAGCCCCGCGACGGCGAGGCGCAGCGGCGCCGGACGCACAGCGTCGAGGTGCTCGGCTTCGCCTCCACGCGCTCGCGCGGCATCAAGTCGGGCGTCGTCGTCAACCTGGAGGAGGCCGAGCGCGCCATCCGCCTCGCGGTCGATGCGGCGGAGCGCATGGCCGAGGTCACCGTCAACAGCCTGATCGTCAATATCTCGAGCGGACGGCTCAAGAGCGGGATGTTCTCCGCCAGCGTCGGGATCGGTGGCCCCGTCACCGCGGGCGACGTGCACCGCGTGCTTGCCGCCGGCGGCGCGCATTCGGTGAGCGAGGGGCGCCTCGTCCTGCATGCGCTTCCCATCGGCTATTCGCTCGACGCCAACCGCGGCATCCACGAGCCGGTCGGCATGCTGGGCGAGACGCTCGGCGTCGACATGCATGTCGTGACGGCCGACGAGGCGCCGCTCCGCAATCTCGAGCTCGCGATCAACCGCTGCCACCTGGAAGTGGAGACGGTCGTCGCCACGCCCTACGCCTCCGGGCTCGCCGCCCTGGTCGAGGACGAGGCCGACCTCGGCGTCGCCTGCGTCGACATGGGCGGCGGCACGACCACGCTCTCCGTCTTCCACAACGGCGAGTTCGTGCATGCCGACGCCATCGCCGTCGGCGGCCAGCACGTCACGCTCGACATCGCGCGCGGCCTGTCCACCAACCTCGCCGACGCGGAGCGCATCAAGGCGCGCCACGGCTCGGCGCTTTCCTCGATCTCCGACGAAAAGGACATCATCACCATCCCGCCGGTCGGCGAGGACGAGCGCGACAACCCGAACGCAGTGCCGCGTTCCGCGCTCATCCGCATCATCCGTCCGCGCGTGGAAGAGATACTCGAGATGACGCGCGACATGCTGACCCAGTCGGGCTTTGCCGATCAGGTCGGCAAGCGCGTCGTGCTGACCGGCGGCGCGAGCCAGCTCACGGGGCTGGAGGAGACGGCGCGGCGCATCCTCGGGCGGAGCGTGCGCATTGGACGGCCTCTCGGGATCCAGGGGCTGCCCGAGGCCGCCAAGAACCCGGCGTTCTCCGCCGGCGTGGGACTCATCTTCTACCCGCAAGTGGCGCGGATCGAGCAGTTCCGCGCGCACGAGCCGGCGCGTCTGTTGCGGACCGGGACCGACGGATACTTCGCGCGGGTAGGGCGCTGGTTCAGGGATAGCTTCTGATGAAGCGGTGGAACGGAACGGATCAGGCGGCGATGCCGGGCCTGGCGGAAAGGCGGAAGAGGACCGACTCATGAGTATCAACCTGAAAATGCCGGACATCACGGAACTGAAGCCGAGGATCACCGTGCTCGGCGTCGGCGGCGCCGGCTGCAATGCCGTCAACAACATGATCGAGGCCGGGCTTCAGGGGGTCGAGTTCGTCGTGGCGAACACCGATGCCCAGGCGCTCACCATGACCAAGGCCGACCGCCTCATCCAGATGGGCGTCGCGGTCACGCAGGGGCTGGGCGCCGGCTCGCAGCCTGAGATCGGCCGCGCCGCCGCCGAAGAGACGATCGACGAGATCACCGATCACCTCAACGGCGCGCACATGGCCTTCATCACCGCCGGCATGGGCGGCGGCACCGGCACGGGCGCGGCGCCGATCGTCGCCCGCGCGGCGCGCGACGCCGGCATCCTCACCGTCGGCGTGGTCACCAAGCCGTTCCAGTTCGAGGGCCAGCGCCGCATGCGCATCGCGGAAGCGGGCATCCTCGAGCTGCAGAAGCACGTCGACACGCTGATCATCATCCCCAACCAGAACCTCTTCCGCGTTGCCAACGACAAGACCACCTTCGCCGACGCCTTCGCCATGGCCGACGAGGTGCTCTATTCCGGCGTTGCCTGCATCACCGACCTGATGGTGAAGGACGGCCTCATCAATCTCGACTTCGCCGATGTCCGCTCGGTCATGCGCGAGATGGGCAAGGCCATGATGGGCACCGGCGAGGCGTCGGGCGACAAGCGCGCCATCGAGGCGGCGGAGCGTGCGATCGCCAACCCGCTCCTCGACGACGTCAACATGCGCGGCGCCCGCGGGCTGCTGATCTCCATCACCGGCGGCCGCGACATGACGCTCTTCGAGGTCGACGAGGCCGCGAGCCGGGTGCGCGAGGAGGTCGACGGCGACGCCAACATCATCTTCGGCGCTACCTTCGACGAGGGCCTGGAGGGGATTATCCGGGTTTCCGTCGTCGCCACCGGCATCGAGCAGGAGGAGGCGCAGGAATCCATCGCGCCTCCGACCGCCGGGATGGCCGAGCTCACGCGCCGCCTGAAGTCGGTCGGCACCCCGGCCGCGCAGCAGCATGCACAGCCACAGCCCGTGCAGCAGCATGCGGTGCATCCGCCGCGGCGCGACGTGCCCGCCTACGCGCTGGAGGGGCTGGAGCAGGAGCTTGCCGCCGCCCCCTACGCGCAGGCTGCACGCCATCCTCAGCAGGCGGCGCAGGCCTCCCGTCCCGCCGCGCAGCCGAGGGCGGTCGGCGACCCTGGCGTGAAGATCGG
>CAZMJQ010000293.1:0-2891 GCA_964566475.1 uncultured Propylenella sp.
CACCATGCGGTCGGTCAGCTCGACCGCGGCGTTGACGTGCTCAGGATAGTCGAAGCCGTCGTGCAGGAAGTGCGGCCACGTCTCCGGCGGCGGCAGGTGGTCGCGCGTGAACGTGTCGATATGCGCCGACGGCCCGAGCATTTCCTATTCTCCCCCGTGCGCGGCACGTCCAACGGGCAGACGCGTCCTCCATTGAACCTCATGGTGAGGTGCGAGCGCAGCGAGCCTCGAACCATGGGCGGCACGGCGAAGCCCATCCGAACGGCGCCAATCGCCGCCGCAGTGCCACCGCCCTCGTCCTTCGAGGCTCGCTGTCGCTCGCGCCTCAGGATGAGGGCTTCCGCTGATCGCCGGCGCGTGATCCGGCATCTCCACGGAGTCACGCATCCCTGCCCTCACGCGTCAGCTCAGGAATTGCAATCGCCCGCCCGGTCGTCGCTTCGGAGTCTGGGCCGCACAGCTCGAGCACGATGGCCGCCACCTCCTCCGGTTCCACGATGCGTCCGTCGGCGTTCGCCTTCGCCAGGAATTCGCGGGCTTCGGATTCGCTGCGGCCGGTCTTGCCGGTGATGGTGCTGACGCTCCGCTCCAGCATCGGGGTGGCGGTGTAGCCTGGGCAGACGGCGTTCACGGTGATGCCGCTGCCGGCGGTCTCCGCCGCCAGCGCCCGCACCAGCCCGACCGCCCCGTGCTTCGCCGCGCAGTAGGGCGCGACATAGGCGTGGCCTTCCAGCCCGGCGATCGACGATATGACGATCAGTCTTCCCCACTCCGACGATTGCATCGCCTTCAGGCCCTCGCGCAGCGTCAGGAACACGCCGGTGAGGTTGACCGCGACGACACGCTCGAACGCCTCCAGGCTGGTGCGCGCGAACGGCGCGCTTTCCGCCGCGCCGGCATTGGCGACAACGATGGAGAGCGGCCCGGCGGCCTGAATTGCGGCTTCGAACGCGGCCGTGAGAGAGGCCTCGTCGGTGACGTCGGCGACGGCGGCGTGGATGCCGGGGTTCTCCGCGGCGAGCGCGTCGAGCGGCTCGCGCCGGCGGCCCAGTATCGTCACCGTGGCGCCCGCGTCGGCCAGCGCGACGGCGATCGCCGCGCCGATGCCGGAGCCGCCGCCGGTGACGAGAGCATGCCTGCCGCTGAGGTCGGTCATCGTCACACCTTCACCACGGAGCTTTCGGCCCGTTCCGCCAGCCGCCAGAGCTGGTCGCGGCCCGCCCAATAGGGCGGCGGCCAGGCCTCCTGCCGGTCGCCGAGTTGTGCCGCCGCGTGCAGCGTCCAGTACGGGTCGGCGAGGTGCGGACGGCCAAGGCAGACGAGATCGGCGCGGCCGGCCATGAGGATCGAGTTGACGTGGTCGGGCTCGTAGATGTTGCCGACTGCCATCGTCGCCATGCCCGTCTCGTTGCGGATGCGGTCGGAGAACGGCGTCTGGAACATGCGGCCGTAGACCGGCCTGGCGCGGCGCGTGGTCTGCCCGGCGGAGACGTTGCAGATATCGACGCCGGCCTCCTGCAGCAAGCGCGCGATCTCCACCGCCTCGGGCGGCGTCACGCCGATGTCGCCGACCCAGTCGTTGGCGGAGATGCGCACCGAGACCGGCTTCTCGTCGGGCCAGACGCGGCGGATCGCGTCGAACACCTCCAGCGGATAGCGCATGCGGTTCTCAAGGCTGCCGCCGTATTCGTCGTCGCGCGTGTTGGTGACCGGGGTGATGAAGGAGGACAGCAGATAGCCGTGCGCGCAGTGGATCTCCAGCATGTCGAACCCGGCGCGCTCCGCCATCTCGGCCGAGCGCACGAACTCGGCTTTCACCTCGTCCATGTCGGCCCGGTCCATGCGCTTGGGAATCGGGTTCCGCTCCGACCACGGCACGTCTGAGGCTGAGAGGACCGGCCAGTTCCCGTCGGCGAGCGGCGCGTCCATCTCCTCCCAGCCGAGCTGCGTGGAGCCCTTGCCGCCGGAATGGCCGATCTGCGCGCAGATCTTCGCCTCGGTCTCGGCGTGGACGAAGTCGACGATGCGCCTCCAGGCATGCTCGTGCTCCGGCGCGTAGAGGCCGGGGCAGCCGGGGGTGATGCGCCCTTCGGGGCTGACGCAGGTCATCTCGATGTAGAGCAGGCCGGCACCGCCCTTGGCGCGCTCGCAATAATGCACGAAGTGCCAGTCGGTGGGGCAGCCGTCGACGGCCTTGTACTGCGCCATCGGCGAGACCACGACGCGGTTCTTCAGCTTCAGCTCGCGCAATCTGTAAGGCGCGAACATCGGCGCGCGGGCGACGTTGTCGGTGGCGCCGGCGCGGCGCTGGAACCACGCCTCGGCGCTCTCCAGCCACGCCTTGTCGCGCAGCCTGAGGTTCTCGTGGCTGATGCGCTGCGAGCGGGTGAGGAGGGAGTAGTTGAACTGTACCGGATCGAGGTGGAGGTAGCGCTCCACCTCCTCGAACCATTCCATCGAGTTGCGCGCCGCCGATTGCAGCCGCAGCACCTCGACGCGGCGCTCGTCCTCGTATTTCTCGAAGGCGGCCTCCAGGGTCGGCTCCGAATGCAGGTAGTCGGCGAGCGCGATGGAGCTTTCCAGCGCCAGCTTGGTGCCGGAGCCGATGGAGAAATGCGCGGTCGCCGCGGCGTCGCCCATCAGCACGATGTTCTCGTGGTGCCAGCGCTCGCACAGCACGCGGGGGAAGCTGATCCAGGCCGAGCCGCGGATGTGCGCCGCGTTCGACATCAGCGGATGGCCGTCGAGATAGTCCGCGAATATCCGCTCGCAGGTGGCGATGGATTCTTCCTTGGTCATCTCGCCGAAACCGAATTTCTGCCATGTGTCCTCGGCGCATTCGACGATGAAGGTCGCGGTGTCGTCGTCGAACTGGTAGGCGTGCGCCCACA
>CAZMJQ010000294.1:0-4455 GCA_964566475.1 uncultured Propylenella sp.
GGCGGCGCCGACCACGGGCCATAGAGCGACCGACCATCTGAAGATCGTGGCGCTCTGCGAGGCGGCGGCCGAGTTCGCCAGAGAAGTGCTCGCCCCCGGCGGCACGTTCCTGGCGAAGGTGTTCCGCGGCGGCACCGAGCATACGCTGCTCGCTGGCCTGAAGCGCGACTTCGAAAAGGTCCGCCACGTCAAGCCGCCCGCCAGCCGCGCCGACAGCCCGGAGCTTTATCTTCTGGCGACGGGGTTCAGGGGAGGGCGAGGCGGTTGACGTTTCCCTTCCGCGGAGACCCGTGGTAAGCACCCGCGCCAACCCCAGAGCCGATTCCCCCTGACGCGGCCCTTCGCGGCCCGTGGTCGGCTACTCTTTTCCGGAGGCTTGGCATGGCCACAATCATCGACGTCGTCACCGGCCGAGAGGCGCTCACATTCGATGACGTCCTTCTGCGGCCGGGCGCCTCCGAGGTGCTGCCCGCGGAGACCGACATCTCCAGCAGGCTCACGCGCACCATCAGCCTCAACCTTCCGATCCTCTCCGCCGCCATGGATACCGTCACCGAATCGCGGCTGGCGATCGCCATGGCGCAGGCGGGCGGCATCGGCGTCATCCATCGCAACCTCGATCCCGACGCGCAGGCGGAGGAGGTGCGGCAGGTGAAGAAGTTCGAATCCGGCATGGTGGTGAACCCCGTGGTCATCGGGCCGGAGGCGACGCTCGCCGACGCGCTGCAGCTCATGCGCGACTTCCGCATATCCGGTATTCCGGTCGTGCAGGGCGGCGGCACGGGCGGGCAGGTGACCGGCAGGATCCTCGGCATCCTCACCAACCGCGACGTGCGCTTCGCCTCCGATCCCAAGCAGAAGGTCGCCGAACTGATGACGCGCGACAACCTGATCCGCGTGCAGGAGAACGTCAGCCAGGAGGAAGCCAAGCGGCTTCTCCACCAGCATCGGATCGAGAAGCTGTTGGTCGTCGATGCCGGTGACAGCTGCATAGGCCTGATCACCGTGAAGGACATCGAGAAGGCGCGGCTCAATCCCTTCGCCTGCAAGGACGAGCAGGGGCGCCTGCGCGTGGCGGCCGCCACCTCGGTCGGCGAAAAGGGCCTTGAGCGAACCGAACGTCTGCTCGGCGCAGGCGTCGATGTTGTCGTCGTGGATACTGCGCACGGGCACTCGAAGATGGTGCTCGACGCCGTCGCCGCGGTGAAGAAGCTCTCCAACGAGACGCAGGTCGTCGCCGGCAACGTCGCCACCGGCGAGGCGGCGCGGGCGCTCATCGACATGGGCGCCGACGCCATCAAGGTCGGCATCGGTCCTGGCTCCATCTGCACGACGCGCGTGGTGGCCGGGGTCGGGGTGCCGCAGTTCACGGCGCTGCTCGAGACGGTCGCCGTTTGCGACAAGGCGGACGTGCCTGTCATCGCCGACGGCGGCATCAAGTATTCCGGCGACCTCGCCAAGGCGCTCGCCGCCGGCGCGTCCGTCGCCATGGTGGGCGGGCTGCTCGCCGGCACGGAGGAGAGCCCGGGCGAGGTCTACCTCTACCAGGGCCGCTCGTACAAGGCCTATCGCGGCATGGGCTCGGTCGGCGCCATGGCGCGCGGCTCCGCCGACCGCTACTTCCAGGCGGAGATCCGCGATTCGCTCAAGCTGGTGCCGGAAGGCGTGGAGGGCCAGGTGCCCTACAAGGGCCCGGCCGCGAACGTGCTGCACCAGCTAGCGGGCGGCCTGCGGGCCGCTATGGGCTATGTCGGCGCGCGCACGCTTGACGAGCTCAGGCAGAAGGCGGAATTCATCCGCATCTCCGGCTCGGCCTGGCGCGAAAGTCACGCGCATGACGTCAGCATCACGCGCGAGAGCCCGAACTATCCCGGCGGGGCGTGAGGCATGCTGCTGCTTTATCCTGTGCTGGCGCAGGTGCTGCTGACGCTGCTCCTGAGCTTCAGGCTGGGGGCGATGCGCGTTGGCGCGATCCGCTCGCGCCGGGTGCAGATGCGCGACGTGGCGCTTTCCGGCGACGCCTACCCGGAGGACGCGCGCAAGGTCGCCAACAGCGTCAGCAACCAGTTCGAGACGCCGGTCCTCTTCTACGTGCTCTGCGGCGCCGGCATCTATGTCAACGCGACCGGACTCGTGATGACGGTACTCGCCTGGGCTTACGTCGCGACCCGCATCGTCCACGCCGCTATCCACGTTACCCACAACCGCGTACACCAGCGCGTCATACCCTTTGCCCTGGGGCTCGTCGTGCTGACGGCGATGTGGATCGTCGTCGTCGTGCGGCTGATCGCCGGGTGACGCAGTGCGCCTTCCCGGTCAGATCGCCGCCGCCGTGGAGGTCCTGGCGGACATCGAGGCCCGCCATCGCCCCACGAGCGAGGCGCTGAGGGACTGGGGCCTCTCGCACCGCTTCGCCGGATCGGGCGATCGCGCCTCGATCGGCAACCTCGTCTACGACGCGCTTAGGCATCGCCTGTCCATTGCGTGGCGGATGGGCGGGGATACGCCGTGGCACCTTGCGATCGGCACGACCGTGTTCGACTGGGGCAGCGACCCGCGGGCGCTCAACGAAGCGTTCGCGGACGACCCCCACGCGCCGCAGCCGATCCCGGAGGAGACCGTCCGGCGCATCGCGACGGCTGATTTGCGTGATGCCCCCGCCCACGTCCGCGCCGATGTGCCCGAATGGCTCGTGCCGCACTTCGAGTCCCCCTTCGGCGACGACTGGATCGCGGAGGGCGCGGCCCTCGCCGGGCGGCCGCCGCTGGACCTTCGGGTCAACACGCTGAAGACGGACCGCGACAAGGCCGCGCGGCAGCTTCAGCGGCTCGGAGCGCGGCCGACGCCGTTCTCGCCCGTGGGCCTGCGCATCCCGCCGGTGGACGGGCCCCGCCGCCACCCGAACGTGCAGGCCGAGGAGGCCTTCCGGCGCGGCCGTGTCGAGGTGCAGGACGAGGCGAGCCAGCTCTGCGCGCTCATCGTCGGGGCAAGGCCCGGCGAGCAGGTGCTCGACACCTGCGCCGGCGCCGGCGGCAAGACCCTGGCCCTCGCCGCGTGTATGGAGAACCGCGGCCAGGTCTACGCCTTCGATTCCGACAAGGGCCGGCTTGCCCCGATCTTCAACCGCCTGAAGCGCGCTGGCGCGCGCAATGTGCAGGTGCTGGCGCCCGAGCCGCGAGCCCTCGATGACCTTGCCGGCCGCATGGATCGCGTGCTCGTCGACGCGCCCTGCACGGGGACGGGAGTCTGGCGGCGGAGGCCCGACGCCAAGTGGCGTGTCACGCCCGAGGCGCTCGCCAAGCGAACGGCGGAGCAGGACGCGGTGCTGGAGCGCGCCGCCTTGTGCGTGAAGCCCGGTGGGGTGCTCGTTTACGCCACCTGCTCGCTGCTGCCGCCGGAGAACGGCGAGCGGGTCGCGGCATTCGTCGCGGCGCATCCGGCCTTCGAACCGGTGCCGGCTACGGAGGTGTGGGACGCCGCGCTGCTCGGCGTTGCGGCCCCGGCCGGCGTGATCGGCGCGACGTCGATCATCCTCACCCCGCGCCGCTCCGGGACGGATGGGTTCTTCGTCGCGGCGCTCCGCCGAACGTAGCCCGGATGAAGCGGCGAAGCCGCGCAATCCGGGACCGCCGCGCTGAAGCGCCCGCTATTCCGGCGCGGTGAGCGCCGCCTTCGCCGCGGCCGGTCCCTCCGCCATCACATGCACGACGCGCTGCGGGAAGGGGATGGTGAGCCCGGCCGCCTCCAGCCGCTTCTTGCCGTCCTCCGTCAGCGCCCAGCGCACGTCCCAGAAGATGGGGTTGGGCGCCCAGGCCCGGACCTGCAGCACCACGGAGCTGTCGCCGAGTGTGAGCGGCACGACGACCGGTGCCGGATCGCCGAGCACGTCGGGGTGCGCGTCCGCCATCTCCTTCAGCACGCGCCGCCCCTCGGCGATGTCGTCTTCGTAGGCGATGCCGAACTCCAGCAGCACCAGGCGCGTCGGGTTGCGCGTGTAGTTGGTGAGCGTCGTGTTCCACAGGCCGGAGTTCGGCACGAACTTGTAGATGCCGTCCCACGACCGGAGCTGCGTGGCGAAGAGCCCGAGTTCCACCACGGTGCCCGCCTGGCCGCCCGCCTCGATGTAGTCGCCCGCCTCGAACGGCCGCAGCCACAGGAGCATGATGCCGGCGGCGATGTTGGAAAGCGTGCCCTGCATGGCGAGGCCGATGGCCAGGCCGATGGCGCCGAGCGCGGCGAGGATCGACGCGGTCTGCACGCCGAGCTGGCCCAGCGCCGCCACGACGACGATGACGAGGACGGCGTAGCGGATGACTGCCCGGATGATCGGCTTCAGCGTCGCGTCGACGCGCTCGGTCGTGCCAAGCAGCCTCGAGATGGCGCGGCTCGCCCACCCCGCCACCAGGAAGCCGACCAGGATGATGAGGATTGCGCCCCCGAACCGCGGCAGGAAGT
>CAZMJQ010000295.1:0-3744 GCA_964566475.1 uncultured Propylenella sp.
CATCCGGCGCAGACGACCGCGACCGGCGTGCGCGCCATCTCCATGAGGTCCGCCGAGACGTCGAACGTCTCCGCCGCCCCGCGGTGCACGCCCCCGATGCCGCCGGTCGCGAACACCTCGATCCCGGCGCGCGCCGCGATCGCCATCGTCGCCGCCACGGTGGTGCCGGCCGTCGCCTTTCGCACGAGGCTTTGCGCCAGGTCGCGCCGCGACGCCTTCGCGACGTCCGTCGCCGAAGCGAACCGCTCCAGCTCCGCCCCGCTCAGCCCGACCTTGATGCACCCCTCGATCACCGCGTTCGTGGCGGGAACGGCGCCGTCCTCCCGCACGATCGTCTCCACCGCGCGCGCCGTCTCCCCGTTCTGCGGGTACGGCATGCCGTGGGCGATGATGGTGGATTCCAGCGCCACCACCGCGCGGCCCTCCGCCAGAGCGTCGCGCACCTCTGGCGCCGTCTCCACAAACATGTCTGTAGTAACCCTGAGCACGCTTCTGTCTGCCTCCGGGCGGCGAGCCGAGCGCAAGGGATGCCAGCCGGCATGACAAACAGCAAGCCGGCGGATGGGAGCCCCGGGAGGATTGGCCATGTCGACTCCGCTTTATGAGGTACTGGCGCTGCGGTACGCGCATGCACCGGAACGAACGCAAGGCTCGAACCTCATCTTTCCCGACGATCACGCCGCGTCCATGCCGCTCGACTATTTCGTTTGGGTCATTCGTGGAAGCGACGCGACGATCCTGGTCGACACGGGCTTTGACACGGCGAGTGCCGCCCGACGCGCACGCCCCCTGCTTCGCTCGCCGATAGCCGCGCTCGAAGCGGTCGGAATCAGAGCGGCCGAGGTCGAGGACATCGTATTGACCCACCTGCACGCAGACCACGCGGGCCACTGGAATGAGTTTCCGCGAGCACGCTTCCACGTGCAGGATGCCGAGATGGCGTTCTGCACTGGGCGCTGCATGTGCCACGAGCCCCTGCGCAAGGCTTTCGACGTAGAGCATGTGACGCTAGCCGTGCGGCACGTCTTCGACGACCGTGTCACCTTTCACGACGGCGAAGCTGAGATCGCGCCGGGCGTAACCCTCCACCTGGTCGGCGGACATACTGGCGGATTGCAGGTCGTTCGTGTGCCGACCGCACGAGGCGCGCTTGTGCTGGCGAGTGACGCCACCCACTTCTGGCACAACATCCGAAAGCGCACACCGTTCGTCCTCGTCCACGACCTCGAGCGGATGATGGAGGGTTGGCGGCTCTGCGAATCCCTTGCCGACGGCCCAGATCACATCATTCCCGGGCATGATCCGGAGGTGACGCGCCGCTTCCCTAAACTGACGGGCGATCCGGATACGGTGGAGCTTCACCGCCCTCCGCGGGACTGACCTGGATCAGTCCGCGCTTGGCGAGGTTGCGCATCAGCGCCGCCGCGCCGAACGTCCACGGCTCCGCGTCGCCCGCATGCACCATGACGTTCACAAGCCGCCCGAGCTTCGGCGACTCGATCGTCACCACGTCGCCGACCTTGTGCGTGAAGCCCTGCCCCGGCGCGTCGCGGTCGTCGGTCGGCGCGAACATCGTCCCGAGATAGAGTACGAAGCCGTCGGGATACTGGTGGTTCTCGTTGATCGTCTGCGCGACGATGTCGGCCGGGTCGCGGCTGATCTGGCCAATGTCGCTCGTCCCCTCCAGGCGGAAGCCGTCCTCGCCCTCCACCGTCAGGCTGAGCTCGCCGCGGCGCACGTCGTCGAGCGAGAAATCCGCGTCGAAGAAGCGGATGAACGGCCCAACCGTCGCGCTGGCGTTGTTGTCCTTGGCCTTGGACAGGAGCAGCGCCGAGCGGCCCTCGAAGTCGCGCAGGTTCACGTCGTTGCCGAGCGTCGCCCCGACGATCCTCCCGGCGCTCGACACGACCAGCGCCACCTCGGGCTCGGGATTGTTCCAGCTCGACTTGGGGTGAAGCCCGGCCTCGGCCAGGTGCCCCACCGCCGACATCGGCTGCGCCTTGGTGAACACCTCCGCGTCCGGGCCGATGCCGACCTCCAGGTACTGCGACCACATCCCCTTCTCGATGAGGAGCTGCTTCAGCGCCGCCGCCTGCTCGGAGCCCGGCTTCAGCCGCCGCAGGTCGTCGCCGATCGTCGCCGTGATCTCCGTGCGGATCGACTCCGCCCGGCTCGCATCGCCGCGCGCCTGCTCCTCGATCACGCGCTCCAGCATGGAAACGGCGAAGGTGACCCCCGCCGCCTTGACAGCCTGCAGGTCGATCGGGGCCAGCAGCCAGGGCCGCGCCGCATCGCGCGCCTTGCGCGGCGTGTTGGCGAGGATCGCGGCCAGGGGCCCGAGCGACCGCCCCGCCGCCGAGCGCACGAGCCGCGCCGGATCGCCTGCCTCGCAGAGATCGCGCATGGTCGGCGCCGCCGCCGTGATGTCGAAAAGCTCCTCGCCACGCACGGCCACCACCGACGGCCCGCCAACCTCCGGGTCCCACACCCGCCCGGCCAGCGCGGCCTTCCCGTGATCCGCCGGCAACGGCTCGAACGCGGCGCCTTGAAAATCCATGTGTCCCCTCCCGTGTGCGTTCACCAACAGCACAATCGCCTCTGGCGCGAAAGCTCTCCTGAGGAGAGGTCGTTTATCCGGCCACGGACATTTCCGGCGCATATCGGAGCCGCGCGGGCAACACCGAGGCCGCAATCGCTGCGATCCGGGCCGTCAAGCCGGCCATTGTGCTTGACGAAGGGGCCCGCGCCGCGATTTCTGCCGCGCAGGACGATGAAGAGCTCACAGCAAAAGGCGGCGCACATGCTGGCGGGGGCGGCGGACCTGCTTGAGCAGGGCCAGTCGGTAAGCCGGCTCTCCACCGCGGTGACCGTCGTCGGCGTGGCCGTCCTTCTTCTGCCCGTCTTCCCCGCCTCCACCGCGACCGTGCCCACCGCCGCGGTCGTCGTGCTCGTCGGCCTGCTGGAGCTTTTCATCGCCTCGCGCGTGGGCTTCGACGCCCGCCTGTTCCGCCGGCTGGCGGAGGACGCCGCCGCCGAGCGTCTCGACATCGACGCCTGCGACGCAGCGCTGGTCGGGCTGCGGCTGATGCCCGTGCGCAAGGCGGGACGCCCGGTCGCCAAACGGCTCGCGGGCGCCAAGCGCCTGCTCATGATGCAAAACGGCGCTTTCCTCGTGCAGGTGGCCGTCGCCGTCGGCGGCGGCTCGGCCGTGTTCTTCGGCCTCGCTTGAGCCGCTAGCCGCCCGGCGCGTAAAGGTGCTTGTAACGCTCGCGCAGCACGTTCTTCTGCACCTTCGCCATGGTGTTGCGCGGCAGCGCATCCGCGAAGACTACCCGCTTCGGGCACTTGTATGCCGCGAGCTTCCTTCGCAGCTCGGCCAAAAGCTCCTCCTCGCGCGGCGGCGTTCCGCCGTCTGCGACCACCACCGCCGTCACCGCCTCGCCGAAATCGGGATGCGGCAGCCCGATCACCGCGCTCTCCATGACGCCCGGCATCGAATCGATCTCCAGCTCCACCTCCTTGGGATAGACGTTGAACCCGCCCGTGATCACCAGGTCCTTGCCGCGCCCGAGGATCCACACATAGCCGCGCTCGTCGATCTGTCCCAGGTCGCCGGTGATGAAGAATCCGTCGGCGCGGAACTCCTCCTTCGTCTTCTCCGGCATCTGCCAGTAGCCCTTGAAGACGTTGGGGCCGCGCACCTCCAGCACGCCCACCTCGCCGGCCGCCAGCTCGCGACCGGTC
>CAZMJQ010000296.1:0-4030 GCA_964566475.1 uncultured Propylenella sp.
GTGCCCTTCATGAAGAGCACCACGTCGTTCGACTTCACCTGGCCGTCGATCCAGGTCTGAATTTCGCTCATCGTCGATCCTTTGCTGGCGCAGCGCCCGAATCCGGCGCCTCGCCTTCGCTGTTCCGAACGTAATCCTCCCGGCAGCGCATTTCCAGATGGCGTCTTTCCGGAGAGTTACGCCAGAATGCCGCTCGGCGGCAACCGGCACTCTGCCAGGCCTCACTCCGGCGCGCTGGTCTGCAACGCCAGGGCGTGCAGCGTGCCGCCCATGTTCCCCTTCAGCGCGTTGTAGACGATCTGGTGCTGCTGAACGCGGGACTTGCCGCGGAACTGCTCTGAAACAACTTCGGCGGCGTAGTGGTCGCCGTCGCCGGCAAGGTCGCGGATGGAAACCTTCGCGTCGGGCAGGGCTTCCTTGATCATGCGCTCGATATCGGTGGGGTTCATCGGCATGGGAATGCTCCGCGGCGCCGGATTTGCGTCTCCGCGCCGGCCTCAATGTGAGCGCCGCACGGAAAGAGGTCAATCCGGGCCGGCGATCGTGAAGAGATCATGGGCGATCAGCCATGCAAAGCCCGTGCCCGCTCAGCCTCGCCCATGAAGCGTGGGAACCAGCCTTCGTGGCGCTCCCGCAGCAGCGAGACCCGCAGCGGGCGCGATTCGCCCAGGACCAGGTCGGAGCCGCCGGTGTTGCCGAGCCACGGCAGAAAGACGCCCGCAATCTCGGCGCGTTCCCATAGAGTCTCCTCGGCCTCCGGCTGTACTGTGACGAGATACCGCCCCTGATCTTCTCCGAAAAACGTCGGGACGGGATCGCGATCGGAGAGCTGGTTCACAGTCGCGCCGATTCCAGAAGCCATCGCCATCTCCGCCAGCGCGACCGCCAGGCCGCCGTCGGAGAGGTCGTGCACCGCCGTGACGAGGCCATCCGCGACAAGCGCCCGGACAAAATCGCCGACGCGCTTCTCGTGCTCCAGGTCGACCGGCGGGGGCCGACCCTCCTCGCGCCTGTGCACGTCGCGCAGATAGGCAGACTGCCCGAGCCACGTGCCCCAATCGGGTGGCGCGCCGGCGAGGAGGATTGCCTCGCCTTCCGCCTTGAACGCCAGCGTCGCGCTCTTCCGCCAGTCAGAGATCAGCCCGACGCCGCCGATCGCCGGCGTCGGCAGAATCGCCTCGCCGTTGGTCTCGTTGTAAAGCGACACGTTGCCGGAGACGATCGGGACGCCGAGCGCGCGGCAGGCGGCGCCTATTCCTTCGATGGCGCGAACGAAGCTGCCCATCACCTCGGGGCGCTCCGGGTTGCCGAAGTTGAGGTTGTCGGTGACGGCGAGCGGCGTGGCGCCGACGGCGGTGAGGTTGCGCCAGCACTCCGCCACCGCCTGCTTGCCGCCCTCGAACGGGTCCGCCTCAACGTAGCGCGGGGTGGCGTCGAGGGATAGGGCGAGCGCCCTGTCGGTGCCGTCGATGCGCACTACCGCGGCGTCCCCTCCTGGGCGCTGCACGGTGTTCGCCTGGACCAAGTGATCGTACTGCTCCCACACCCAGCGGCGCGACGAGAGGTCGGGCGAGCCGATCAGCGTCAAAAGGGCATCGGCCACGTCCGTGTCGGGCAGGCCGGCCGGATCGAGCGGGGCAGGGGCCTTCGGCGCCGCCCAGGGACGGTCGTACTCGGGCGCCTCGTCGCCAAGCTCCTTGATGGGAAGGTCGGCGACCTCCTCGCCATTCCGCGTGACCCGAAATCGAAGGTCGTCCGTGGTACGGCCTACGCCGGCGAAGTCGAGCCCCCATTTGCGGAAGATCGCTTCGGCCTCGCCGTGCTTCTCCGGCCGGAGCACCATGAGCATGCGCTCCTGACTCTCCGACAGCATCATCTCGTAGGCGGTCATGCCGGTCTCGCGCGTCGGCACCCGGTCGAGGTCGAGCGCGATGCCGAGATCGCCCT
This sequence comes from uncultured Propylenella sp., assembly GCA_964566475.1. Classification (GTDB taxonomy): domain Bacteria; phylum Pseudomonadota; class Alphaproteobacteria; order Rhizobiales; family Afifellaceae; genus DASWJZ01. The sequence goes on from CAZMJQ010000296.1 coordinate 1,948, forward strand.
TGGCGCCCATCTCCACCGCCGAGCAGGTGAGGCCGGCGGCTCCCATGTCCTGGATGGCAACGACGGCACCCGACGCCATCAGCTCCAGGCACGCCTCGAGCAGCCGCTTCTCGGTGAACGGGTCGCCCACCTGCACGGTCGGGCGCTTCTGCTCCGCGTCCGCGCCGAACTCGGCCGACGCCATGGTCGCGCCGTGGATGCCGTCGCGCCCGGTCTTGGCGCCGAGATAGACCACCGGCAGCCCCACGCCCTCGGCCCTGGAGGTGAAGATCGCGTCCTTCTTCGCAATGCCGAGCGCGAAGGCGTTCACCAGGCAGTTGCCGTTGTAGCGCCGGTGGAAGTTCACCTCGCCGCCCACCGTCGGCACACCGAAGGAATTGCCGTAGCCGCCGATGCCGGCGACCACGCCCGCCACCAGGTGCCGCGTGCGCGGATGCTCCGGCTCGCCGAAGCGCAGCGCGTTCATCGCCGCGATCGGCCGTGCGCCCATCGTGAACACATCGCGCAGGATGCCGCCCACGCCGGTCGCCGCGCCCTGATAGGGCTCGATGTAGGACGGGTGGTTGTGGCTCTCCATCTTGAAGACCGCCACCAGCCCCTCGCCGATATCGACCACGCCGGCATTCTCGCCCGGCCCCTGGATCACCACCGGCCCGGAGGTCGGCAGCGTGCGCAGCCACTTCTTCGAGGACTTGTACGAGCAGTGCTCGTTCCACATGGCGGAGAAGATGCCGAGCTCGGTGAGCGTCGGCTCACGCCCGATCAGGTCGAGGATGCGCTGGTACTCGTCGGGCTTCAGCCCGTGCTCGGCGACGAGCTCCGGAGTGATCGGGGTAGTTTCGATGTCGGCCATTGGAGCTTTCTGGGACCGAACGCGGCGCTCAGACAGGCATTCTCCGCGCGGTGCGCACATTTCCACCGGTTTTTGTGGCGCGGCGCGCCGTCACTCCATGCCGTCGTATCCGGCGGCCGTGTCCTGCAGCAAGAGGTTGAGCGCCTCGAAGCCCTGGCGCACCTCCTCCCGGCTGCGCGGCGAGGAGAACCCGATACGCACGCGGTGGCATGCGAGATCGCCCTGACCGACCCTGAAGGCGTCGGCGTCGTCGATGAGGATCCCGCGCTCGAAGGCCGCCTTCTTGAAGGTGCCCGGCAGCCACGGATCGGGAAGCTGGAGCCAGATGTAGCTGCAGTGCGGGTCGCTCCTGAAATCGTGCCCCGCCATGACCGCGCGCGCGATCTCCAGACGCGCCCGGGTCTCCTCAAGGACTTGCGCCTTCAGCCGCGACCCTTCGCCGCTCAGCACAAGACGCGCCGTGGCTTCCGTCATCGCGAATGAGATGCCGCCGGTGATCAGCTTCTTCGCGCTGACGAGCCGTGCCGTAAGACTGGGCGGGCAGGACGCCCATCCGGCGCGCAGTCCCGCGCACAGCGTCTTGGAGACGCCGCTCAGGTGGATGGTCTGCTCTGGATGGATGCTCGCGAACGGGGGAGGGGCGTCCTCCAGGGCGTCGCCGTAGATGTTGTCCTCGACGATCCACACATTGTGCTCGTGGGCGATCTCGGCGATCCGCCGGCGGTTCTCCGCCGGCATGACCGACAGGGTCGGGTTGTTGAAGGTGGGCACGACGACCAGCACCTTCGGGTGCTCGCGTGCGCAGACGCTTCGAAAGTCCTCCGGGTCGATGCCGTCGTCGCCGCCGCGCACCTTGATGGCGCGCCGCCCCATCAGCACCGCGCCGCGCGCGAGCGCCCCGTAACTCAGATCCTCGAAGGCGATCCTGTCGCCGGGCGCCGTGACGGCCCCGATCACGCTCTCGATGCCGCTGAGGACGCCCTGCACGGGCACGATCGAATCCGGCGCGGGCCGCCATCCGCCGGTGCTCAGCCAGGTTGCGCCGGCCTCGCGCCATCGGTCGGCGATGGCGCGCGTGTAGTCGTTGGCGCGGTAGGGCTCGTCCGCGAAGACCTCCGCCACGACCGGGCCGATGGCGGCCGCCTGGCCGACATCGGAGGCGGCGGTCGAGTCCATCCTCAGCACGGTCTCGCCGGCGGAGCCGCTATGGGCCGCCGGCCGGGCGTCCCC
>CAZMJQ010000297.1:0-2760 GCA_964566475.1 uncultured Propylenella sp.
CCACTTGGCGAAGCGCGCCCCGAGACCGTGATACTCCTTCAGCCGCGCGCCCAGTCCGTCGAGGCCCTCCGTGACCTTCTCGCCGGGATGCTTGGCGAGGTCCATCGCGCCCTTGTCGACCTTGATGCCGGGGACGGCGCCCGCCGCGCTGATCATCTCGACCAGCGGCTTCCCGTCCTTGGCCTTCTGGCGCAGCGTCTCGTCGAACAGGATCACGCCGGAGATGTGGTTCTTCATCGCCTCGCCGGCGCCGAACAGCATCTCGCGGTAGTCGCGGCGGTTGTCCTCGGTGTTCTCGACCTTGATGGAATCGAAGCGCTTCTTGATGGTCCCCGTGCTCTCGTCGGCGGCAAGGATGCCCTTGCCTTCCGCGACCATGCGGATCGCGATGTCTTCCAGCCGTTCGCTCATGGCTGCTCTCCTTCCGTCACATTGCCTCAGCCTGCCCGGAGCGCTTCTACGCCCGGTAGCGCCTTCCCCTCAAGCCATTCCAGGAACGCCCCGCCCGCGGTCGACACGTAGCTGAAATCCTCGGCGACCCCGGCCTGGTTCAGCGCCGCCACGGTGTCGCCGCCGCCGGCGACCGACAGGAGCATGCCGTCGCGCGTCCGCGCCGCCGCGTGCTTCGCCGCGGCCATCGTGGCGCGGTCGAAGGGCGGCTTCTCGAACGCCCCGAGCGGCCCGTTCCATACCAGCGTCTTTGCCTTGTCGATCCAGCCGTTGACGGCCTCAACGCTATTTTCGCCTGCGTCGAGGATCATCCCGTCGGCCGGCACCTTGTCGAGCGGCACGGTTTTCGCATCGGCGTTCGCCTCGAAGGCCTTCGCCACCACCACGTCGGTCGGCAGCACGATGGCGCAGCCGGCCTCCGCGGCCGACGACATGATCTGCCGCGCCGTCTTGGCGAGGTCCGGCTCGTTCAGGGACTTCCCGACCTCCACCCCCTTGGCGAAGAGGAACGTGTTGGCCATGCCGCCGCCGATGACGAGCGCGTCCACCTTGCCGATCAGGTTGGCCATGAGCTCCAGCTTGGTGGAGATCTTGGCGCCGCCGACGATGGCGACCACCGGCCGCTCCGGGCGGCTGAGCGCCTTCTCCAACGCGTCCAACTCCTCCTGCATCGCACGCCCTGCGAAGGCCGGCATGAGGTGCGCCAGACCCTCGGTGGAGGCGTGCGCGCGGTGCGCGGCCGAGAATGCGTCGTTCACGTAGACGTCGCCGACCTTCGCCAGCGCAGCCCCGAATGCCGGGTCGTTCGACTCCTCGCCGGGGTGGAAGCGGGTGTTCTCCAGAAGCAGGATGCCGCCGTCCCCGAGCGACGCGACTGCCCCTTCCGCCTTGGGCCCGATGCAGTCGTCGACGAAGCCGACCGGCCGCTCCACCACGTCGGCCACCGCAAGCGACACCGGCATGAGCGACATCTCCGGCACGCGCTGGCCCTTCGGCCGCTCGAAATGCGCCAGGAGCGCCACCTTGGCGCCGCGGTCGGAGAGCTCCCTGATGGTCGGCGCGACGCGCTCGATGCGCGTCGTGTCGGTCACCGCGCCGTCATGCACCGGCACGTTGAGGTCGACGCGCAGCAGCACGCGCTTGCCTTTGAGATCGCCGGCATCGTCGAGCGTTCGAAATCGCATCTTGTCGTCAATCCGGTCAGGGGAGCGTCTGGGGCGAGTGCCTCATATCACCCGATCCATCCGGTTGACAGGGGGCCGGGACGCCCCGATGAACGAGGTGAACAGAGTGCCCCCCATGCCGGACGAATCTCAGCAGCTGACCCGTCTCGACAAGGCCATTCGCCGGCTCAAGGCGCAGCGCGCCTGCCTCGACTGGGCGGCCCGCGGGATCGCCTCCGTTCCGGGCATCGTGGTAGAATTGGGGCTTGGTAACGGCCGCTCCTTCGACCACCTGCGCGCCCGCCTGCCGGATCGCGACATCTATGTCTTCGAGCGCAGCGTCAGCGCCCACCCGGACGCGGTCCCCGCAGCCGACCGGCTGATCCTGGGCGACGTCGAGGAGACCCTGCCTCGCATGCAGCCGCATTTTGCCGGGCGCGTCGCACTCATGCATTCCGACATCGGCACCGGCGACGACGCCCGCAACGCGCGGATCGCCTCCTGGCTCGGCCCGGAGCTTCTGCCGTTCCTCGCTCCTGGCGGGATCGTGGCGAGCGATCAGCCGCTTCCCGCTTTGGCCGGTCTCGCCGCTCCGCTTCCCGAGGGTGTGGGCGAGAACCGCTATTACCTCTACTGCGTACCCCGCTGAAGGCCCGATGGCACGGTCGTAGCCCGCATGGAGCCCCCGGGTCCGGCTTTCTGCCGGCCCGAGGACAGGCTGAGCGCAATGCGGGGCGGCATCGCGGCAGGCATTCGCCGCTCCCCGGATTGCGCTTCGCTCCATCCGGGCTACGGGTGGGGTTGCGCCTTGCCGCGCTACTCCTCCGGCTCTGTCGTGAACAGCAGCGGATAGCCTGCGCGGCGGCCTTCGTCGGTCGCCTGCGTCGCCTTGGTCTCGGCGATGTCCTTGGAATACACCGCGACGACGGACGTTCCCCGCGTGTGTGCGGTGAACATCACACGATGCGCCTGGCTCTCGGTCATCCCGAAAACCCCCATCAGCACAGCGACCACGAACTCCCGCGGCGTGTAGTCGTCGTTGACGAGGATGACCTTGTGCAGACGCGGACGCTGCGTCTTCGGCTTCGTCCTGGTGCGCGGCTTGACGGTGGTGTCACTCATCGGAGGCGCTCCTCTCGATGAACTC
>CAZMJQ010000298.1:0-2917 GCA_964566475.1 uncultured Propylenella sp.
GATCAGGCTTGCGCCCATTGTCCAATATTCCCCACTGCTGCCTCCCGTAGGAGTCTGGGCCGTGTCTCAGTCCCAGTGTGGCTGATCATCCTCTCAGACCAGCTACCGATCGTCGCCTTGGTGGGCCATTACCCCACCAACAAGCTAATCGGACGCGGGCCGATCCTTCGGCGATAAATCTTTCTCCCACCCTTGTTTAAGGGGCAGGACGTATCCGGTATTAGCCCGAGTTTCCCCGGGTTATTCCGAACCGAAGGGTACGTTCCCACGCGTTACTCACCCGTCTGCCACTTTCCACCACCCGAAGGTGGCTTCACGTTCGACTTGCATGTGTTAAGCCTGCCGCCAGCGTTCGTTCTGAGCCAGGATCAAACTCTCAGGTTGAATGAGATCTTGAACCGGCATTGATCGCGCATTGACGAGGTCACACCGTCATCCATCCGGCCCGCCCCTCGGATGAGAGGAAGCCCGGACGGCGACATTGTGAGTTCTCAGAGAATACGCAAACCGCCGAAGTCTCTTTTCGACGCCCGAAGGCGCCCGCAAAGACTTCGCCGTCCACGCTTCTCTTTCTTCCAACCAGATTGTCAAAGAACCGGACATTTCTGTCTGAGACAGGAACGCCGCCCAGCCGATCGAAATCTCTCTCGGCCGCAACAGGTTCACCGGCTAGGCCGGAGGACCCTATTGCTTGTCGGGAACACCAAACCGCAGAGGCGAGCGAACTCAGGCCCTGCAGCCGATGGAGCGCCTGATATATTCACCGCCACCTACCATGTCAACCATGACCAAACGCTAGGATGACACTTTTTTAGCGGCCTGGCGGAAAGCCCAGACGAACCCGGCAATCATGGACATTCTAGCGCCGTCCAGGCCTCGCCGCCACAGCTTTTCGCGACACGGGAACCCGCGATCCTACGTCGGGAAACGCATCGGCTGCCGCGCCCACCGAGGCGCGAGTCCAGGACCGGGCCTGCACGATTGCGTTGACGGTGCCGTACACGCATTGTCCCCCAAGTCACGAAGAGGCCAAATTTCTGCGGCCTCTTCGGCAGCGTAGTGCTTCGCCAGGGATGGAGACGGGGGGCTTGGCAGCTCTGAACGAACAGCGTCGCAGCCGGCCGATTGTGGATCTCGGTGACGAGGATCCCCTCTATACGCGCAACATCGCCAGCGGACCTCCGGACCGCCGCCGCGTCAGCTTGCGCTGGCTCGCCGGCTCCGTGCTTACCGGCATTTTCTCCGCGACCCTCGTCGGCGGCGCCCTGCAGGCGGCGGTTGGGCTGGAGGAGTATGTCGTGGTGCGCCCGGCGGCTGCGCACGGAGCTTCCGCCGAGGGAACGCCCGTCGCCATGAAGGGCGACCGCTTCCGCCCTGTGCCTGAGAGCAAGGTTTCGCGGAGCGTCATACAGATATCCACTGTGACGCGCTCGGGCGACCGCGATATCGTGCGGGTGCGTCCCTACGCGCACGTGCACACCAATCTCGCCGCGCCGGTCGAGGAGAGCATCGCCGCGCAGATTCCGGCTTTCAACGCGGCCGACGTGTTCACGGCCTCGGAGGACGAGCCGCCGCCGGTAAACTTGGCGGCGAGCGATTCCATCTACGGCGCCGAGGTCGACGGCGAGGTGGCGATCAAGGTCGTGGACTTCCCGCTTTCGGGTATCCCCTACGAGGCTTCGGCAAGGCTCGACGTGGCGGAAGTGGCGCAGATCGTGCGCGGGGCGGCACCCGACCTCGCGGACGGAGGCGTCGAGGTCGCCTCGCTCCCCTATGTGGACCCGGCGCGCTTCGAGATGGCGAGCGCGGAGTCGGGTGCGCTCAACGCGCTCGCGGTGGCGATCACGCAGGAGAACGTCTCGCTCCTGGAGAAGAGCGACGAGAACAGCGCCTTCGGAATCGAGGAGACGGTGCTGCAGGTCGACGAAGGCGATTCGCTCAGAAACCTCCTGACGCGGGAGGGCGCCACGGAAGAAGCCGCGGCGCGCATCCAGTCGGCGCTGGTCGCGAACTTCACCTTCGATTTCCGCGCCGGCCAGAAGCTCAGGATCGGGCTGGCACCCGACCCTAACACCGGCTCCATACGCCCGGTGCGCGTCAGCCTCTATCAGCCCGACGACCGGCATACCGCCACGGTGGCTCTCTCGGACAACGGGGTATACGTCGCCGCGCAGGAGCCGGCGCTCAACGCTGACCTCGTCGTGGTGGAGGAGAAGCCGGCTCCGCCGAGCGTGCTGCCGACACTGCATGCGGGGCTCTGGGGCACAGGGCTCGCGCTCGATATTCCCAAGGCTGTGCTGAAGAACATCAGCCACATCTTCTCCTACGACGTCGACCAACAGACACGGCTCTCGCCCACCGACAGCCTGGAGGTCATCTACGGGGCGGACTCGGAGGCTGAGAACGCGGAGATCCTCTACGCATCGCTGAGGCTGGGCAGCACCATGCACAGCTTCTATCGCTTCCGCAGCCCCGAGGACGGCTCGGTCGACTATTACGACGCGGAAGGCAAGAGCGCGCAGAAGTTCCTCATCCGCAAGCCAGTGACGCAGGCGCGCTTCACCTCCGGCTTCGGTATGCGCCGGCATCCGATCGTCAAGCGCTACCGCATGCATTCGGGCGTCGACTGGGCGGCGCCGACAGGCACGCCGATCATGGCCGGCGGTGACGGCACGGTAGAGAAGATCGGGACGCGCTCGGGCTACGGCCGCTCCATCACGCTGAAGCACCTGCACGGCTACAAGACCACCTACAATCACATGAGCGGTTACGCCAAAGGCCTGCAGCGCGGCGATAAGGTGAGCCAGGGACAGGTCATCGGCTATGTCGGCTCCACCGGCCTCTCGACCGGCCCGCACCTGCACTACGAGGTGATGGTCAACGACCGCTTCGTCGACCCGATGAAGATCCGCGTGCC
>CAZMJQ010000299.1:0-16753 GCA_964566475.1 uncultured Propylenella sp.
GTTGACGATGACGTGCAGCGAGCCGCCTGTGCGATGGCCGCGCAAGCCCGACAGCCCGAGGCACTCCGCCACCACGCCCTGCCCCGCGAACGCGGCGTCGCCATGCAGGAGCAGCGGCAGGACATTGCTCCGGTCACGGTCGCCGAGCTGATCCTGCTTGGCGCGCGCCTTTCCGAGCACGACTGGGTCTACAATCTCCAGGTGCGACGGGTTCGCCGTCAGCGAGAGATGCACTCTGTTGCCGTCGAACTCGCGGTCCGACGACACGCCGAGGTGGTACTTGACGTCGCCCGACCCCTCCACGTCGTCCGGTGTGTACGAGCCGCCCTTGAACTCGTGGAAGATGGCGCGGTGCGGCTTGCCCATCACCTGCGTCAGCACGTTGAGCCGGCCGCGATGCGCCATGCCGAGCACGATGTCGCGCACGCCGAGCGCCCCGCCGCGCTTGATGATCTGCTCCAGTGCCGGGACCATCGCCTCCGCGCCGTCGAGGCCGAAGCGCTTGGTCCCCGTATACTTGACGTCGAGGAACCTCTCGAAACCCTCCGCCTCGACGAGCTTATTCAGGATCGCCCGCTTGCCGGCCGTCGTGAACTCGATGCCCTTGTCGGGTCCCTCGATCCGCTCCTGGAGCCACGCCTTCTCGTCCGGGTCGGAGATGTGCATGAACTCCACGCCAAGCGTCGAGCAATAGGTGCGCCGCAGGATGTCGAGCATCTCGCGGATGGTGGCGAATTCCAGGCCCAGCACGTTGTCGAGGAAGATCGGGCGGTCGAAATCCGCCTCCGCAAATCCATAGGTCTCCGCGTCCAGCTCGCGGTGCTCGTCGCGCAGCCCGGCAAGGCCGAGCGGATCGAGGTTGGCGTGCAGATGGCCGCGCATCCGGTAGGCGCGGATCATCATCAGTGCGCGCAGTGAATCGCGCGTTGCCTGGAAGACCTCGCGCTCGGAGACCTCCACGCCGCGCGTCTGAGCGCTTGCCTTGATCTTGTCGGAGACCTGCTGCTCGACCGGCAGCCAGTTCGTGTCGAAGGCGGCGACCATCTCCCCGTTCGCGACGATCGGCCAGTCGCTGCGCCGCCACTTCGGGCCGCGCGCCTCCGCGATCACCGCGTCCTTCGGATCCTTCAGCGTGGAGAAGAACGCCTGCCAGCCGGCCTCGACGGAATCGGGGCGCTCCTGGTAGCGCGCATGCATGTCTTCGAGGAACGCGGCATTGCCGCCGTAGAGGAAAGAGGAGAGCTGGAACGCTTCGTTCGCTTCTCGTCGTGTCATTTCGCCTCGCGGGGACCCGCCCCGTCCTTCCATCAGCGGCGCATGCAAGCCGTGCGCCACGCAAAAGGGCCGGTGCGCGACCGGCCCCGATTTCACCCTTTCAGCAGCCCCGCCAGGGTCTCCCCGAGCTTGGCCGGAGACGGGGAGACGCGGATGCCCGCGGCCTCGAGCGCCGCGATCTTGTCTTCCGCCCCGCCTTTGCCGCCGGAGATCACAGCGCCCGCGTGCCCCATGGTGCGCCCGGGCGGCGCCGTGCGCCCCGCGATGAAGCCGACGACCGGCTTCCAGCGGCCCTTCTTCTTCTCGTCCGCCAGGAACTGCGCCGCGTCCTCCTCGGCCGAGCCGCCGATCTCGCCGATCATGATGATCGACCTGGTCTCAGCGTCGGCAAGGAACATTTCAAGCACGTCGATGAACTCCGTCCCCTTGACCGGGTCGCCGCCGATGCCCACCGCAGTGGTCTGGCCGAGCCCGGCGCGCGTGGTCTGGAACACCGCCTCGTAGGTAAGCGTACCTGAGCGCGAAACAACACCCACCGTGCCCTTCTTGAAGATAGGGCCGGGCATGATGCCGATCTTGCATTCGTCCGGCGTCAGCACCCCCGGGCAGTTCGGGCCCACCAGCCGCGACTTCGAGCGGTCGAGCCTGGCCTTGACCCGCACCAGGTCGAGCGCCGGAATGCCCTCCGTGATGCACACGATGAGCGGCACCTCCGCCTCTATCGCCTCCTCGATCGCCGCCCCGGCACCGGCCGGAGGCACATATATGACTGAGGCGTCGGCCCCGGTCTTCTCCCTCGCCTCGGCAGCCGAGGCGAAGATCGGAAGCTGGACCTCGCGGCCGTCGACATGGCCGGTCCACATCTCCCCGCCCTTCTTCGGATGCGTGCCCGCGACCATTTTCGTGCCGTGATAGGCGAGCGCCTGCTCGGTGTGGAAGGAGCCGGTCTTGCCAGTCAGCCCCTGGACGATGACCTTGGTGTTCTTGTCGACGAGTATGGACATTCCCTCTCCTACAGCCGCTTCAACCTGGCGACGGTCAGCTCGCTGTTGGCGTTGCCGGTGTTCAGCGTGGTGGCCGGCTCGAACATCAGCACCACAGGCTCGTTGGTCAAAGAGCGTGGCCGGTGCTCCACGGTCTTCGGCACGACGATGAACTCGCCCTCGCCAAGCTCCACCGCGCCGTCCCGGAAATCAATGGCGATGCGCCCGCGCAGAACCAGGAAGGCCTCGTCCTCTTTCTCGTGCGCATGCCAGTCGAACATCGCGCCGAACTTGGCGATCTTGACTTGGCTATCGTTGACATCCCCGGCAACGTGCGGATCGAACACCTTGTCGATCTTGCGGTCGGCGGCTTCCACGAGGTCGATCTTCCGGGGTGGCATTAGTCGTCCCTCGCAACGGCTACTGTTCAAGGAAAGGATTCACGGCTCGGACGGAGCCGTAAGTCTGATTGTGGCTGAGGTCTTCCGTGTAGAAAACGGGCGCGCCGAGCCGCTCCGCCGCGCCGAGCAGGGCCGCGTCGTAGTAGTGGATGCCGTAGCGGCGCGCGATGTCGAGACCTGTCCGGACATAAGCCTGGTCGACAGGCACCGACGGGCAGCTTCCGAGGAACAGCAGCCACCGATCGATGGAATCGTCCACAAGCAGCGACTTCCTCCTCGCCACGACGACAAACTCGGCCATGGTCTGCCCCGACACGCCGAAGAGCGTATCGAGGACCAGCCGTTCCGCAATCGGGGCACGGCGGTGGTCACGATTCCTCTCCGAAGCCGCGTAGATGAGGACGTTCGTGTCGAGAAAGCAGTCTATCCTCTCGATCGCCATAAGCGTCCCTTCGGTCCCAGACATAAGGCTCGCCACCCGCATCGCGGGCGTTAGCCTCTTCCATCAACCGTTTCATCCCAGCTTTCGCCCACGCGATCCGGTCCTCCTGCTCGACCTCGTGCGCCAGGAGCGAACGGACAAGCGCGTTGAGGGTCGTCTTGCGCCGCGCCGCCAGGACCCGCGCACGCTCGACCAGGCCTTCGTCGATTGCCAGCGTCACGTTCTTCATTCGCTCGCTTCCCACATAATTACACAGGGCGATTATGTGTGATTATGTGGTGCACTGCAACTCTCTCGCAATTCTCGTTGTTCGCTGGCGGGCTACGGATGATGCTCGGAAGCCTGCAGCAGGACCGCGCGGGGTTCCTCCTGTGTCGCTTCTTCCGCGTATATCCAACGATGACAATTCCGGTCATCGTCGTGAAGCGGGCTCCTGCCGGTGCCGATAATGACATTCCAGCGCCTGCCAGAATCGTCGTCGGTTCGCCAGAGCCAGAAGTGGCGGTCGCGCGTATCCAGCTCAGCGAGGAATCTCGGGGCGTCGAGCCGGAGCGGTTCCTCGTCGGTCGCATACTGATAGTGGACGCCATGAAGGTACTCAGTCATCTCCTGCTCCGAATAGGGGCAGGAGGACGGCGACGACTGAGGGCCACCGGCCTCGCAGTCCCAGGCGATTGGAAACCCGAGCATATCAGGCGCCGACCGCCTTCACGATCTTCTGCGCCGCGTCGTCGAGATCGTCCGCCGCCACCACGTCGAGCCCGCTCTCGTTGAGGATCGCCTTGCCCTGCTCGACGTTGGTGCCCTCCAGCCGCACCACCAGCGGCACCTTCAGCCCCACCTCCCTCACCGCGGCGACCACGCCCTCCGCGATCGTGTCGCAGCGCATGATGCCGCCGAAGATGTTGACGAGGATGCCCTTCACGTTCGGGTCGGCGGTGATGATCTTGAAAGCGGCCGTCACCTTCTCCGCCGAGGCGCCGCCGCCCACGTCGAGGAAGTTGGCGGGCTCGCCCCCGTACAGTTTGATGATGTCCATCGTGGCCATGGCGAGCCCCGCCCCGTTCACCATGCAGCCGATCGTGCCGTCGAGCGCGACATAGGCGAGGTCGTGCTTGGAGGCCTCGATCTCCTTCGGGTCCTCTTCCGTCTCGTCGCGCAGCTCGGCGACGTCCGGATGACGGAACAGCGCGTTGTTGTCGAACGACACCTTGGCGTCGAGCACACGGATGTGCCCGTCCTTCAGGACGACCAGCGGGTTGATCTCCAGCAGCGTCATGTCCTTGTCGACGAACGCTTTATAGAGGGCCTTGAAGAGCGCCGCGCTCTCGCCGCGCGCCGGCTCTTCCAATTTCAGCGCATCGGCCAGGTTCTTCGCGTCGGCGTCGGTGACCGCCGTCTCGGGGTCGATCGCGACGGTGACGATCTTCTCCGGCGTGGTGGCGGCGACCGCCTCGATGTCCATGCCGCCCTCGGTGGAGGCGACGAACGCGACGCGCCCGACCGTCCGGTCGATGAGGAGCGACAGGTAAAGCTCGCGCGCGATGTCGGCGCCGTCCTCTATATAGAGCCGGTTGACCTCCTTCCCGGTCGGGCCGGTCTGCTTGGTCACCAGCGTCCCGCCGAGCATCTCCCTGGCGTTGGCGACGACCTCCTCGACGCTCTTGGCCAGGCGCACGCCGCCCTTGGCGCCTTCGCCGAGCTCCTTGAAGCGTCCCTTGCCGCGTCCGCCGGCATGGATCTGGCTCTTCACTACATAGACGGGGCCGGGCAGACGGCGCGCCGCCGCTTCCGCCTCGTCCGCGTCGGTGATCGCCACGCCCGCAGCCACCGGCGCTCCGTAGCCCTTGAGGACGGCCTTCGCCTGGTATTCGTGGATGTTCATTCGGTCGCTCCGCTCGTCGCGGGAGTCCGCTTAGGCCAGGGCCGGCTGGATCTTCCTGCACGCGTCGCACAGGCTTTGCACGGCTTCCACCGACTTGTCGAACATCGCCCGCTCGCTGCGGTCGAGGTCGATCTCGATGATCCGTTCCGCGCCCCCGGCCCCGATCACCACCGGAACGCCCACATATATATTGTCGAGCCCGTACTGCCCCTGGAGCCGCGCCGCGCAGGGCAGCACCCGCTTCTTGTCCTTGAGATAGCTCTCGGTCATGGCGATCGCCGAGGCTGCCGGCGCGTAGTAGGCCGAGCCGGTCTTCAGCAGACCGACGATCTCCGCGCCCCCGTCACGCGTCCGCTGCAATATCTCGCCGAGCCGCTTGTCGGTGATCCAACCCATCTTCACGAGATCCGGCAGCGGGATGCCGGCGACTGCCGAGTAGCGCGTCAGCGGAACCATCGTGTCGCCATGCCCGCCGAGAACGAAGGCGGTCACATCCTCGACGGAGACGTTCATCTCCTGCGCCAGGAAATAGCGGAAGCGCGAGGAGTCGAGCACGCCCGCCATGCCGACGACCATGTTGGCTGGAAGCCCGGAAAATTTCTGCAGCGCCCATACCATCGCATCGAGCGGATTGGTGATGCAGATGACGAACGCGTCGCCCGCATACTTGCGTATGCCGGCGCCGACCTGCTCCATCACCTTCAGATTGACCTCGAGGAGATCGTCGCGGCTCATGCCCGGCTTGCGCGGCACGCCCGCCGTGACGATGATCACGTCGGCGCCCTTGATCGCTTCATACGATTGCGCGCCGGCATAGCGTACGTCGAAGCCGTCGATCGGAGACGACTCCGCGATGTCGAGAGCCTTGCCGTCGGGTATGCCCTCTTGAATATCGAACAGTACGACGTCGCCGAGCTCCTTCAGTCCGATGAGGTGCGCAAGCGTGCCGCCGATCTGACCTGCACCGATGAGCGCGATCTTCTTTCGCCCCATGACAACATGCCTTCCCGCAACGTCGTTGTGTGATGTGTGGATACGCATGGGTCACTAACCCCGATTGCCCTGGTGTGGCAAGCTTGACGAGCTTGTAGAAAAATGCGCGTCGGACGCGACTCCTCTCTTACGCATTGATTGCGTCTTTGCTAGCTTGCCGCCGGCCGATAGAACTGAGTCGGTCATCAGGGGAGACCACCATGGCCAAAGCAACGACCGGCAGAAAATCCTCTGGCGCGAAGGCCGCGAGCAAGTCCGCAGCGAAAAAGGCCGCTGCGAAAAAGTCACGTAAGCCCGCTGCCAAAAAGAAGCCCGCCAAGAAGAAGGCTGCCAAGAAGAAGCCTGCGAAGAAGGCTGCCAAGAAGAAGCCCGCCAAGAAGAAGGCTGCGAAGAAGAAGGCTGCCAAGAAGAAGTAGCCTCGACAGCCGGCGAATTCGCCAGGAACCACAAGCACTTAAAGGAGCCCAGGCTAAAAAGCCTGGGCTTCTTTTTTGTCCCGCTCCGTTCCGGCCGTTGCCCAGTACGCATCCGAACGCATCTCAATCAGACGCGATGCCGTGCGTCGAAACTCGAACGCTTCGTTGCCGTCCTTCGCTTGCCAAAGCCTATGCGGCTCCGCTTCCGTCGACACGATGAGACGGACGCGATTGTCGTAGATCGTGTCGATGAGATCGATGAGCCGCTTCGCTTCGTTGCGTCGCTCGCGGGAGAGAATCGGTACGTCCGAAAGAATGATCGTGTGGAACCTTTCGGTGAGCCTGAGATAGTCCGTCGCACCGAGCGGGCGTGAACAAAGCTCCTCGAATTCGAAGCGCGCCACCCCTTCGGCCGCCTCCGGAACCAATATCCGGCGCCCCTTGTTGGCAACCTCCAGAGGCTCGCCGCGTTCTCTTCCGGTGATGTGACGGAAGTGCGCGTCGAGACACGCGTCGGCATCCTGGCCGAGCGGCGTCACGTAACGGCGCTCGGCACCTTCGCTGTCCAGCCGGAAGTCGCGCGGCGCATCGAGATGGAAAACCGGCATATGCTCCTTCAAGAGGTCGATGAACGGAAGAAAGAGCCCGCGATTGAGTCCGTTCCTATAGAGGTCGTCCGGCGCCACGTTGCTGGTGGCGACGACGACTACGCCGCGCTTGAACAGCTGCTGAAACAGACGGCCGAGGATCATCGCGTCGGCAATGTCGTAGACCGCGAACTCGTCGAAGCAGAGCAGATCAATCTCCGATGCGATGCCGGCCGCGACGGGCTTGATCGGATCGTCGCCTTCCGCCTCGCCCGTCTTGAGCCTTTGGCGGAAGGCGGCGATGCGATCGTGCGTATCCGCCATGAAGCGATGGAAGTGAACGCGGCGCTTTCGATCCGTTCGGACGGTATCGAAGAAGAGGTCCATCAGCAGCGTCTTGCCGCGCCCGACGCCGCCCCAGATATAGAGCCCGCGCGGCTGCTGGATTTTCGGCTTGCGGAAGAGCATGCGCAACAGGCCGCGCTGCCTAGGGCCTTTGCCGCGCACTTCGACTGCCTCGCCAAGAGTGTCGAGCCGGACGGCGAGCGAGCGCTGCACCGTGTCCGGGACGATGGCGCCGGATTGCGCCAGCGCTTCGTAGCGCGCCGAGACGCGCCCGTGTCGCCTGCCCTCGCCCGGACCCGGATGGGCAGCGTTCATGCCTGTGGATGGAGAGATCTCGCGCCCGCCCTGCCGGCTCCCCGACGACAAGGCCCGCTCTGTCGTCTAGCGCGTGATCGTCACCGGCCCGCCGCCCGGCGTCTGCCCGTTCAGCTGGGTCTTGGAGGACGCGTAGAGGCGCGCGACCGTGGTTCCGGCATCGTTGAGCAGCTGCACCTGTCCGCCCTCCATGTTCCAGGCGGAGATGCCCTGGAAGGTCGCGTTGCCGCAGCCGCGCGTCGAGGCGCGGTAGCCGCCCGCCCAAGTGGTAAGCGTCATGAAAAGCTGACAGGAATCGCCGGCGGCGTTGATCGTCCATCCGCCGAGGAGGTCCGTCCGGCCGATCTCGGTCCCGCCACCCGACGCGGGCGGCGGCTCCGTGGCACCGGCCGAGGGGTCGAGGGAAGCCAGCCCGCCGGACGTCCCGATTGTTGTGCCATCTTGCGGCGGGGGCAGCGTGGAGCCGGTCACGGTGCCCGCCGGAGCGGCGGCGATGGGCGTGGGCGGCGGATATCTCGGCTTATCGCGTCCGAATATATTCATGCTGCAGCCGGATACCGTCGCCGCGGCCAAACCGACCACCATAATCTTGTGGAATTGGACTGCCATGTTCACCCCGTTTCGCTCACTGAACGGCGCTTCGCGCGACCAGCGTCCCAATGAATCGCGGGCTTGACCCCTTTAGTTGCACGTCCTAGGCCCTTTGTCACCAACGGCGGACATCAGCAATGGCTGACCTCGAAAATGTGGGGGAAGTACGGTCGGGGGTGCTTGAGCTGGATCCCCCCCGCATGCCCCACATTGCCGATCAGCTGATCGCCGAGCGCGGCCAGAAGATCGTCAACAGCCGCTGGTGGCCGCTGATCCGGCCATTCCTCTACAGGATGCTGCACTACGACGATGCCGTGCGCATGGCCGACGAGATCGGACCGCTGCCCGGCCGTGCCGCGATGGAATATGCGAGCAATTTGCTGTCGCTCGATCTCAACGTCAGCGGGCTCGATCGCATCCCGCGCGAGGGCGCCTTCGTCATGGCGGTCAATCATCCGACCGGCATTGCCGACGGTGTCGCCGTCTACGACACGCTGAAGCGCGTTCGGGAGGACATCGCCATCTTCACCAACCGCGACGCGCTACGCATCAACGCGCGGCTCTCAGAGGTTCTCATTCCGGTGGAATGGCGCGAAGACCTTCGCGACCGTCCGAAGATGCGTGAGACGCTACGGCTCACCTCTCTGGCCTTCAAGGAAGGCCGCGCCGTGGTCATCTTCCCGTCCGGCCGCATCGCCTACTGGAAGGACGGCCGCCTCAACGAGCGGCCCTGGCAGAGCACCGCTGTCACGCTCGCGCGCAAGCATGGCGTTCCGATCCTGCCGGTCAACGTGCGCTCCAGAAACTCGGGGCTGTTCTACTGGTTCGCGAACTGGAACACCGAGCTTCGCGACATGACGGTGTTCCACGAGCTTCTCAACAAGCGCGGCAAGACGTTCCGCATCACAATCGGCTCGCTCATTCCGCAGGAGCGTTTCGCCGAGGGCGAGCCGGCCGACGTGACGGATGACCTGCAGGCGCACGTCTTCAACCGGCTGGCGACAGACCCCGACGCGGAGTTCTGACGCGCGCTTGCTGTCACGCTGTCCGGGACGTCATGAAGCTCATCGAGACCAAACCAACGGCTTCCGCCGCCTCTACCCGCCGAGCGCCCTGTATATCTTTCCCCCCGCGCGGCCGGTCGGCGCCATGCCGAAGCGCTTCTCCGCTTCCTCGATCGCGGCACGCGTGAGCGGCCCGATCTTTCCGTCCGGCTCGCCGATATCGTAGCCGTGCGAGACGAGGAGCTTCTGCAGATGCAGCCGCTCGTCGCGTGACAGGGGCGGATCGTCGGTCGGCCACGGCGTCCTGAGGCCAGGATAGCCGGCCAACCGGTCGGCAAGATACGAGATCGCCAGAGCGTAGGATTCCGCCTGGTTGTAGGCGTAGATCGCATCGAAGTTCGGGAACACCAGGAAGCCCGGCCCGTTCGCACCGGCCGGAAGCAGCAGGCCGGCTTGCGCGCCGCCGGAAAGCTGCGCCCCGTCGGCACGCACGATGCCGCGCCGCGCCCACGAGTCGAGCGAGGCGCGGTTCTTCCGCCCGGTCGCCCCGTTGTAGCCGCGCGGCGCCCTCACCTCGATCATCCAGGAAGCGCCGGGCGTCCACCCGGCGCGGCGCAGGTAGTTGGCGGTGGAACCGAGCGCGTCGGCGACGGAGCTGACGAGGTCGCGTCGTCCGTCGCCGTCGAAATCCACGGCAAGCCGCTCATAGGTCGAGGGGATGAACTGCGTCTGCCCGAAAGCGCCGGCCCAGGAGCCGTAAAGCTCGTTCAGCCTGAGGTCGCCGCGGTCCACCAGCTTCAACGCCGCTGTGAGCTCGCCGCGCCAGAAGCTTTCGCGCCGCCCACCCTGGCAGACGAGCGTCGCCAGCGCCTGCGGCAAGTAGCTGTCGCCCATCTCGCGCCCGTAATCGGTCTCCACGCCCCACACGGCCGCGATCACGAAGCGGTTAACGCCGAAGTGCTGCTCCGCCGCGCGCAGCACGCGGTCGTGCTTGCGCATCATCGCCTGCCCGTCCTCGATGCGGCGCTCGTCGACCAGGAAGCCGAGATAGTCCCAGATCGGCGTCTTGAACTCCGGCTGCACTTTCGACAGGCGCAACACCTTCTCGTCGGGCTGGATGCGGTCGAGCGCCTGCGAGGCGACATTGCGGCTCACGCCGGCATTGACGACGGCGTTCTTCAGGTTGGCGACGCAGGAGGAGAAGCTTGCTTCCGCCGCGCCGGCGAGAAGCGGCAGCAGGGCGACGAGGACCGAGGAACTTGCAATGCGGCGGCGGAAGGGGCGCATGAGGAAACTCCGGCGGAAAGAAGGCTCTGGCACGCGCACGGACTATCTCGGCGTATGTCTAACCAATCGTAAACGAACCTGAAACCCCGGTGAGGATGCGTGGCCCGGCGACGCCAATGATGAGCAGTGGCGCGCTACCGTCCCTGCCGCGGCGGGCCGGCTCGAATGATCGTGTGCCGGCGCAGGATGGAACCCCCTTATCAATCGCGCCATTCACGCAGCCAGTAGGGAAAAATCGTTGCGGCTAAGATGAGAAAAAGCAGCGCGATAAGGGCGTTCCGAACCGGATGCCGCAGGAACGCCCTGCTCTCCCACAAGTCCGGCTCCTCGGTGCTTGGAAGGCCCAGAAGCCCGGTTGCCACCTCCGCCTCGGACGTCGGGACGAACACGCCGATTCCGCCAAGCGCGACCAGTATTGGCCAGTTCACCCAGCCGTGACGAAGCCCGGTGTGGGTGACAGGGATTCCGTACGCCTCGAGCGTTGCCGTCAGGACAAGCGCTTCCGGCACATTGTAACAAACGGCGATCCGTTCGAGCGACACCTGCCCCGACCTTGCGCTGCTCCGGACAATCGAAGACGCACCGCTTCGCGGCTCCGCGAAGGGCGGACGCCTCCCGCCTCACACCTGCCGCATCACCATCATTTTCTTGATCTCGGCAATCGCCTTGGCCGGGTTCAGCCCCTTGGGGCAGGTTTGCGTGCAGTTCATGATGGTGTGGCAGCGGTAGAGGCGGAACGGGTCCTCCAGGTCGTCGAGCCGCTCGCCGGTCGCCTCGTCGCGGGAATCGATCAGCCAGCGATAAGCCTGCAAGAGCGCGGCCGGGCCCAAATAGCGGTCGCCGTTCCACCAGTAGCTGGGGCAGGAGGTGGAGCAGCAGGCGCACAGGATACACTCGTAGAGGCCGTCGAGCTTCGTCCGGTCGTCGTGACTCTGCAGCCATTCCTTCTGCGGCGTCGGCGACACCGTCTGAAGCCACGGCTCGATGAAGGCGTGCTGCGCGTAGAAGCGCGTGAGGTCCGGCACCAGGTCCTTCACCACCGGCATGTGCGGCAGCGGATAGACCTTCACCGCGCCCTTCACCTCGTCGATGCCGCAGGTGCAGGCGAGCGTGTTGATGCCGTCGATGTTCATCGCGCACGAGCCGCAGATGCCCTCGCGGCACGAGCGCCGCAGCGTCAGCGTCGGGTCGACCTCGTTCTTGATCCACAAGAGCGCGTCGAGCACCATCGGCCCGCAATCGTCGATATCCACGAAGAAGGTGTCGATGCGCGGGTTGCGGCTGTCCTCCGGGTCCCAGCGATAGACGCGGAACTCCCTCACCTCTCCGGGGCTCTGGGGCCTCGGCCATATCTTGCCGGTGCCGATGCGGGAGTTCTTGGGGAGCGTGAGCTGGACCATCTTATCCTTCTGCCGCAGCCTCGATCGCCGGTCCGAGGTCGTTGTTTTCTTCAATGCGGAGCATTCTGATGTCCCGCACAGAAGGTCGAAACCAGGTGAAGCGTTTGGTCAGGTCCTGAATCGCCACGACACAAGCGACCGCATTCACCTGATCGCCACCGAAATACACGCTTCCTTGCTGCCAATCGAAACCGTGGTTTGCTAGGACATTGCGGATGTCGGCACAGGCATTTCGCCAGGATGCACTGCCGTAGCTCTGCTCCAAGGTTTGTGTATCGAGGTCGAACGTGATCGCGTACATGGACCCACCCCCACGATTGTGCCCTATCCCTGGAGCCGGCCGACGCATTGAGCGCATCATCGAACTTGCGGTTTGAACCATATCGCGCCCTCACTTGTTCTAACGCCGATCCCTGCGGATCACCAGCTTCAGCCCCGACCACACGGCATCCACCGCGGCGACCTTCACGTCCACCAGGTCGAGCTTCAGCGCCGCCTCGCGCACGCGGTCCTCCGTAACGTCGGTCGCCACCCGCGCCGCCTTCTTCGGCCACGAGACCCAGATCGTGCCGTCGGGCTTCAGCGCCTCCTGAAGCGCGATAAGGCGTTCGTCCAGGTCGGACTTTTCCGTGGTGAAGGCATGGATCAGGTCGAGCCCACCGGCAGGGAGCTTCGCGCGCCAGTCCTTCAGCCTTGCCACCGATCCGAACGCCACGCTTTCGGCCAGCCCCTCCAATTCCGCCGGCAGCGCGATGAACGCCGCGCGCTGCCCATCCCGGTAGCCGAGCTTCTGGTGAAGCGGCTTCGTCGAATAGCCGGCGGGGGGAGCGTCATGCGACACGTTTGGCTCTATCCCGCGCACTCAACGGGCATCTGATTCATGCGATCGCCGATATGCATCGCTTCCTCGACGGTCAGGTTGCCCTGCGCGGTCGCCTGTGCCGCCCTGTCCCCTTGGATCACCGCCATGAAGAACGCGAACTCGCTCTCGCTGAATTCGCTCATCGCCTTGTCGGCAACGCAATCGCACCCGGCGGCCGGCAGCCCGAGATTCTGTGCGCACGATGCGACGATGATGTCGCGATCGTCGCCATTCGCCGCACCCGCGGACAAGGCAATAACAAGCGTCGCCAGCAATCCGATCGTTCTGCGCATTCCGGCTCCTCCTGGCTGGCTTCAATAAACCCGGGCCTTTGGCTCGATGTAGTTCACGTCGTTGGTGAGCGTGTAGCTATGCACCGGGCGGTCGTCGAGGCACACGGCGTGTGTGCGCTCGTCGGCCCAGGCAAGCGTGTGCTTCATCCAGTTCGCGTCGTCGCGCTCCGGATAGTCCTCGCGCGCATGCGCGCCGCGGCTTTCGGTCCGCCATGCCGCCGATTCCATTGTTACCACGGCCTGCGCGATGAGGTTCTCCAGCTCCAGCGTCTCGATCAGGTCGCTGTTCCAGATAAGGCCGCGGTCGAACACCTTGAGGTCGCCCGTGGCGCGCCACACGTCGCTGATCTTGCCGCTCCCCTCGCTCAGCACCTCGCCGGTGCGGAACACGGCGCAGAATTCCTGCATCACCTTCTGCATGCGCTCGCGCAGCGCTGCGGTGGGCGTGCCCCCGGACGCGTGCCGCGCCCGGTCGAGGCGCGAAAGCGCCAGCTCTTCGGCGCCGCGCGGCAGCTCCGGGTGCCGCTCGTCGGCGGTGATCGTCTCGGCGCAGCGCCTCCCGGCCGCCCGCCCGAACACGACGAGATCGACGAGCGAGTTGGAGCCGAGCCGGTTGGCGCCGTGCACGGAGACGGACGCCGCCTCGCCCACCGCCATCAGCCCCGGCACCACCGCGTCGGGGTCGCCGTTCGCCTTGGTGAGCGCCTCGCCGTGATAGTTGGTAGGGATGCCGCCCATGTTGTAGTGCACCGTCGGCAATACGGGGATCGGCTCCTTGGTGACGTCGACGCCGGCGAAGATCTTCGCCGATTCAGAGATGCCCGGGAGCCGCTCGTGCAGCACTTCGGGGTCGAGGTGCTCCAGGTGCAGGTAGATGTGGTCCCGGTTGGGTCCGACGCCTCTGCCCTCGCGGATCTCCACCGTCATGGCGCGCGAGACCACGTCGCGCGAGGCGAGGTCCTTGGCCGAGGGGGCGTAGCGCTCCATGAAACGCTCGCCGTCGGAATTGGTGAGGTAGCCCCCCTCGCCGCGCGCGCCTTCCGTGATGAGGCAGCCGGCGCCGTAGATGCCGGTCGGATGGAACTGCACGAACTCCATGTCCTGCAGCGGCAGGCCCGCGCGTAGCACCATCGCGTTGCCGTCGCCGGTCTGCGTGTGCGCACCGGTGCAGGAATAGTAGGTACGCCCGTAGCCGCCGGTGGCGAGGATCGTCTTGTGCGCGCGGAAGCGGTGCACCGTGCCATCGTCGAGCGAGATCGCCACCACGCCGCGGCAGGCGCCGTCGTCCATCAGCAGGTCGATGGCGAAGTACTCGATGAAGAACTCCGTCGAGTTGCGCAGCGCCTGCCCGTACATGGTGTGGAGCATGGCGTGGCCGGTGCGGTCGGCGGCGGCGCAGGTGCGCATGGCCTGTCCGCCCGTCCCGAACTCCGTGGTCATGCCTCCGAACGGCCGCTGGAAGATGCGCCCGTCCTCGGTGCGCGAGAACGGCACGCCCCAGTGCTCGAGCTCGTAAACCGCCTCCGGCGCGTTGCGGCACAGATACTCGATGGCGTCCTGGTCGCCGAGCCAGTCGGACCCCTTCACCGTGTCGTACATGTGCCAGCGCCAGTCGTCGGCGTGCATATTGCCGAGCGAGGCGGCAATGCCGCCCTGTGCCGCCACGGTGTGCGACCGGGTGGGAAAGACCTTGGTGATGCAGGCGGTCTTCAGCCCCGCCTCTGCCGCCCCGAGCGCCGCACGGAGGCCCGAGCCACCGGCACCGACCACCACCACGTCGAACAGGTGCTCGGTCACCTCGTAGACGCGGCCGTTGATGCCGGGCCCGCCGCCGCCTGAGCCGTTCCCCGCCATCAGCCGCCCCCGAAGGCGATCTTGAGGACGGCGAAGGCCGCGGTGAGCCCCACGGCCCACGAGAACAGCCAGTTCCCCACCAGAGCGGCGATCTTGAGCATCTCGTCGGTGATGTAGTCCTCGATGATGACCTGCATCCCGACCCTCATGTGGACCGTCGTGACGAGAATTCCAGCCAGCAGGATCAGCGCGGCCAGGGGCGAGGCGAGCGTCGCCACGACCTCCTCGTGCGGCGCGCCGTTGAGCGCCACAATGAGGATGACGAAGAGCGTCAGGAGGATGAGGAGCGCGACGGACGTGACGCGCTGCACGATGAACTCGCCGGTCCCCTTCTTGGCGGAGCCCAGCCCGCGTACCTCTGCCAGCGGCGTTCGTATCGATTTCATCTGACGATGTACCCGATGATCCAGATCACGAGCGTCAGCCCGACAGAGCCGATGATCGTCGCCCAGCCGAGGCGGCTGGCGGTGGGCAGGTCAAAGCCGGCGCCGGTATCCCAGATCAGATGGCGCACGCCGCCGAGGAGGTGGTGGACGAGCGCCCAGGTGAAGCCGAACAGGATCAGCCGCCCGAACCATGAGCCGAAGAAGCCGCTGGCCGTCGCGAACGCATCCGGCCCGCTCGCGGCGGCGACCAGCCACCAGGCCAGGAACGGCATCCCGAAATAAAGCGCCGCGCCCGTGAGGCGATGCGCGATCGACATCACGTAGGTGATCGTCGGCTTCCAGACGCTCAGGTGCGGGGAAAGCGGGCGGGAAGCCCCTTTCAGGTGAGTCTCAGCCATGTCGGCGAGACACATACCGCAGTGCGACATGCGAGGCAAAGGGCGGTACCGGCGCGCCACCTCGCCCGGCAGCCACACAGGCCCCCTTCCGAGAAAACGCCGCCTCCCGTGCGATTCGCCACATCAAACCGCGCACCGCAGGGAGAGACTGGCGCAACTCTACAGGGAGAACAGCTATGAGAACCTGTGCAAGCAGCATGCTGGCGGCGGTCCTGGCACTGTCCTTCATCGTCCCGCCGGCCGGCACCACCACCGTCACTCCGGAACGGAGCGGACCGCCCCCGGCTCTCGCCGAGCGGCCCCCGATCGTCGCCCAGTACGACCCCTGCGCCAACGGCGGCTGCGCAGAGAAGTAGCGTACCCGGCGAAACGACACCGGACCGAAAGGAGACGCATTCAGCGCCATAGGGAGGCGAAGATGGAAGAAATCATCGGACACACGTTCAAGGTCAGCCTGGGCAGTATCGATTACCCGGTCTCGGTCGGTTTCCTTATCTCTCTGCTCCTGGCGATTCTCATCATTCTTATCTTTGCGGCGCGCCGCTTCGACGAGGCGACGATGACGCCGGATCCCCGGGATCCGACGACGCAGCTCCTGCCGCGCTTCCTCGCCAACCGCCGCCAATACGTGAACGGCCGGCTTCTCTATGTCGGCGGGCTGGTCACCGTGCTGGTTTGTTTCTCCGCTCTCGGGCCGCGGGCGCTTTCGATCGGTCAGGACGAGGTCCCCGACGCTCCGTACACGCTGCCGCTCCTCGTCGCGCTCGTCATCGTGGGGGTTCTTCCGAACTTTCCGGTCGTGCAACAGGTCGAGCTCGCCCTGCGCCGCTTCGCGCACGAGCGGGCCTTCATCCCCCAGGCCGCCCGAGCGATCGCGGAGCGCATCGCCGCAGCTACCTTCGACTTCTCGCAGTACGCGCAGCCTGAAGTGCTGGCCAATCCCTCCATGCGCGGCGTGCTGGAGGAAGACTTCCTCGCCCGGCGCGGGTCGCTGGAGCGCAACTGGGCGAAGCTGAGCTCGCTGCTCTACAAGCTC
>CAZMJQ010000300.1:0-3329 GCA_964566475.1 uncultured Propylenella sp.
GACGGGGACCGGGAGAGCCTGTTCCTGGAGGGCGGCACGCTCACCGTGGCAGCCCGCCAGGGCATGCGGCCGCACATCGTGCAGCGCCCGGTGAACAAAGTGGAGGCGATTGCCACCGCCCGCGCCGTCTTCCCCCGCTGCCAGTTCGACGAGATCGGCTGCAGCGTCGGCCTCAAGCGCCTCCGGGCCTATCGCAAGGAGTGGGACGAGCAGCGCGGCGTGTGGAAAGACCGTCCCCGCCACGACGACGCCTCCCACGGGGCCGACGCCTTCATGACCTTTGCCTGCAGCGGCATACCGGAGGCCGAAGAGCGGAAGGACGGCCGGCGAGATCGGTATCGCAACCCGCGGCATAGGCCTTCGCCGCACAGCTGGATGGCCGTGTAGGCGGGGCTGTTCCGGCTTCTAATTTGTGGGTGGAAGCGGACGTCTTCCGTCTGCCGGCCTGGTCGGGAGTTGGACCCAGAACGGTCTTGGCATTCTGGCGGCGCAGAGAGGTGTTTCAGCGTTGCCAGCTGTCTTCGGATGCCTGTCGCGAGCAGGGATAAGTCGCTATTAGTCGCCACTTGGCGCTGTAGAGTCCTTGCCTATGTCAGAAGATCAGCATCAGCAGTCCAACGACGACCAGAAGGCCAATGAGGAAAATGAGGCCGATGGTTCCGCCGATGAACTTGAGCATGTGTCTCTCCTTGAGTGTCCTTGACGAACGCCCGGCCTGTTGGTTGGTTTCCTGAATGTTCGTCAGGCTTCTCAACGGTCATTCGCCGACAGCTTCGCGGCCCTCCTCAACATGCTCATCCGCTTTCTCTGCATCTCCGGGCTCCGGTTCGTTGCCGTCCTGAATGGCCGCTGCTTGTGGCTGGTGGCAGAGTTCGACAAGAATCGGGTAGTGATCGGAGCCGATATCTTCCAGTCGCCGGAATTCGCCGAGCGTCCATTCCTCCGAGGCGAAGAGATGATCGAGCGGCCATTTCAAGAGCGGCCAGTCAGCATTGAACGTGGCATAGATGCCGCGTCCGATGCGCGGATCAAGCATGCCGCTGATTTCCTGGAACAGGGTCGTGGTAGACGACCAGGCGACATCGTTCAGGTCGCCGGCAACGATCGCCGGGCCGGAATTTCCCGCGGCTTCCTTCGCGACAACAAGCAGCTCTGCATCGCGCTCGTCCGTATCGTTGCCGGGGCGCGGCGGCGAGGGATGGACGGCCCACAAGGAGAATATGGTGCCGTCTGGCAGCGCCACCCGCGTACGGATCGACGGGATATCGTCGTCGAGGAGGTATCGAACTTCGCCGTCCATCAGCGAAAGCTTGGAATAGAGGCCGATGCCGTAGGTGTTGGATCGTGGTTCAAGGATGGTCCGAGGGTGAGTTCTCGCGAGCCCTCCCACCTCCCGCGCCCACCACCGATCGATTTCGGTCAGCAGGATGATGTCCGGATCGGCCTTTTCGGCGATGTGCAGCAGACCCTGCGAGTTGCGGTTCTCCTGGAGCACATTTGCCATTAGGAACCGAACGCGTTGTTTGTCAGCGCAAGCATTGGCCGCGATCATTTGCTCCGGCCAGATCAGGGTATAGGGCAGGATCATCCACCCCTGCCACGCAAGGGCCGCGAGGGAGATTGCTGCCACGACGACCGCTCCCGTGCCGCCCCGTCGGGCCCACCAGTAGATAAGCAGAGCGACGATCAGCACCGCGGCGATCTGCAGCCGCGGAAAGTCCAAGACCCGAATCCACCACTCGTCCGTCTCCACGAAGGCGAGTGCAGTGAAGGCAGACATGAGAAGGCAGAGGAAGCCGGCGGCCCGGCCAACCCACAATATCACGAGCTGTTCCTCGCTTCGCCAGGGATCGATCTCTCCCGGTCCAGATAGGACTGCACGTAGACCATCCCCACGATAGTCATCACCACGGCCGCGATTGGCGTAGCCAAGGCGAGGCCCAGGATGCCGAAGAGGACGCCGAAAAGAAGCTGTACCGTGATTACAAGCGCGGGCGGCAGCGACACCTTCTCCTGTTGGATGAGCGGCGTGATCACGTAGCTCTCCAGCGCCTGCACCCCGAGATAGACAGCGAGAACAATCAACAGCGTGGTTCGTCCTTCAGGCAGGGCGAGGAGCAGCGCCGGCGCAATCGCGATGATCGGGCCGATGTTGGGGATGAAGGCGAGCAACCCGGCGATCAGTCCAAGAGCGAAGGCGAGCGGCACGCCAGCCAGCCATAGGCCGAGCCCCGTGAGCATGCCGACAACCGTCATCGCCAGGAGTTGAGCCGTGAGCCAGTTGCGCAGGGTCGCGCCCGCTGCGCGCAAAACCTCGTCGCCGCGTTCCTGTATCGAAGGCGCCAGGAGCATCGTGAGGCCGCGCTTGTAGACGCCCGGGTCGAGCGCTCCGTAGAGGCCGATAAAGAGGATGATCACGGCGTTTCCCAGCGCGCCAAATGTCGACGATACCGCTGACATGGCCGCTGTCCGTCCTTCCGCAAAGGTCGCAGGCGTGAGGTGATTGAGAAGGCTGGGTCCCCAGGAGTATTGCTCTACGCGCTCCCGGAACGTGTCGAATGCTTCTGGTATCCGCCTGGCCAGCTCATCGATCTGCTCCGCGACAGCGGGTGCGATCCCCACACCGAAAGCGGCAAACGCTACGATCACCCCGAGCAGGAACAGTCCGACGCCCCAACCGTCGCCAATGCCGAGCCGGGTCGCGATCCAGCTACCGCCACCGTGCAGCAGGACCGCCAGGAGAATCCCTGCGAACACGATCAACAGGACGTCCGGTGCGACAAACACCAGCGCCGCCAGACCGGCCATCAGTACGAGCAATGATATCCTGCGTCGGGTCATGGTTCCCCGCCAACTTCATCTAACGGATCCGGGACCAATCGGTTTCAAAATAGGATTTCGGCGGCCGACGCGAACTGCCCGCACAGCCCGTCTATGCCTGAGAAGAGATTGGGACTATGCCGCGACAAGGATTTCGTCGGCCCTCCCGGTTCTGGCCGCAGCGGCGGCCTCTTCGATGGCGGCTATGACCGTCTCCGGCGCCGTTTGGTGCACCATGTGCCCGGCACCCGGCACGCGGTGGAAGGTACTGTTGGGCAGCTCGGAATGGAGACGTGCCGATTGCTCGTCGATATCGATGAGCCTGTCATTCTCGCCGGCAAGAATGACCACGGGTATCCTGAGTTCGCCGTAGTGCCCACGAGCTGCGAACGCTTCCGGGATCATCAGCGCGCTCTCCGCCGCGCTTGCCCGGATGTGAGAGGGGCGGAATGTCATCTCCTTCGGAAAGCCGTCCTCGAACTTCTGCGGCACTGATGCCGGGCCGAAGA